>JALSHQ010000378.1 GCA_026982145.1 Gammaproteobacteria bacterium
GGCCAAGTTGATGAGGTCTCACCTTTAGCGACGCCGCTTTGCTATGAGAGCGGACCCTTTAAACAGTCGCCGCAAGCATTGATAGCGATGGCTGAAGAGCACGGTTTTGCTGCTGCTGTTGTTGTGCGTAATGAAAAACAGCTGGTGGGCGAGTGGATCTACCTAACTGAGTACGAAACGATGACGCCTGCTCGAGCCGATGTCACTGCACTCAAGGCGCAGGGCATTGAGGATGTTGCCATTGTGCGGCTCGATAACGGGGAGATCATCATCTCGCTTGGGATTTATGGAAAAGAGGCATCAAGGCAGCGGCGCTTGGATGGGTTAGAAACGTTGGGTTATGTCAATTACCAAACTAGGAAATATTATCGCGACATTGAAGCGTTCTGGTTGGTGCTTTCTGGTTTTGAAGGAGAGCAACAGCAGGTATTGGTGCGTGAGCTTAGCGCAGCGCTTTCAGAACGCTCCCCGGTGGCGCAATTGGCGGTGGCGGAATGTCGTTGAGCCGCAAATAAGAGGATGATTTTTTTACAGGTTTGTTGTTATAATCTGCCGCGCTGTAAAGTAGTGCTGGCGTAGCTCAGTTGGTAGAGCAGCTGATTTGTAATCAGCAGGTCGTAGGTTCGACTCCTATCGCCAGCTCCAAATTCAAAGCCTTAGCGCTTCCTGCGCTAAGGCTTATTCTTTGACTGCCTGTGTGCGCTTGATATCGTTCGATATTTCGGTTTGAAGTCAATTAATACCCACTGCTAATCGAGTGGCTATCGCCGCTTCCCTCTTGTCATTGGTTAAAAATTAATCAACAAGTGTAAAAAAATATTTTTCCGTAGCTGTTTTCTGCGTCAGACCTAATGTAATTTCTAGCACTACTTCCCAACCCAATGATTTAAAAAATCTTTGAAAAAGAGCCTTTCCCCCCACCTTTCTTGAAAATCAATTTTCTCGCTAAGTTATTGTCTGCAAAGGGAGAATTTGCTCTCAATTGCCCTTGTTTTTTCTTGACAGTCCAATAAACGGGTATATAGTGTCGCTAAGTGGGTCGAAGTGGTGAATTGTGGGTTTTTCGGATAGCAAGGAGGTGCGTGGTGTTGCGGGGAGTGCATGCGCTTAATTTGGATGTCAAAGGTCGCTTGGCGATCCCGAGCAAGTTTCGGGAGCATCTGAGTGTGCTTTGTGACGGCAAGTTGGTTGTGACGATTGACCGTGACCACTGTCTGCTGCTCTACCCGAAACCAGCGTGGGAGTTACTGGAAGCGAAGCTTGCTGCAATGCCGAATATGGACGCGCAGACGCGAGGTTTGCAGCGAATGTTGATTGGCCATGCGACTGAATGTGACATGGACGGGAATCATCGCATTTTATTGCCACCCCTGCTACGAGAATTTGCTGGGCTCAAAAAGAAAGCAGTGATGTTAGGGCAGGGAAATAAGATTGAGATTTGGGATGAGCAGCGTTGGGCTAAAGGTCGAGATGACTTCCTCGAAGCGCAAAAAGGTGAGGCGCGGCTGAGTGAGGCGCTGGAATCGTTGTCGTTGTAGTTTGTGATGGATGAAATTGAAGATGAACTGTTTCAACACCAAGCAGTTTTACTTAATGAGGCAGTGGCAGCATTAGCGGTAAAGCCAACAGGTGTGTATGTGGATGCAACCTTTGGGCGTGGCGGGCACGCGTTAAAGGTGATGGAGGGACTAGATCAATCAGGACGATTACTGGCGATCGATAAGGACCCTGAGGCGGTGAGCACGGCGCAACAGAAGTTCGGATCAGATCCTCGTTTTTCGATACAACATGGGTCATTTGCAATGCTTGGTCAGCATGTAGCACGTCAGGGGTTTACAGGAAAGGTCAGCGGCGTACTGCTTGACCTTGGGGTCTCTTCACCTCAGCTGGATGATGCTTCGCGTGGTTTTAGTTTTCGAAATGATGGCCCGCTTGATATGCGCATGAACCCTGCAATGGGTGAAAGTGCGGCGCAGTGGGTTGCACGTGCACCGCTTGACGAGATGATAAAAGTGCTGCGTGACTATGGTGAAGAGCGTTATGCGCCTCGCATTGCGCGCGCCATTGTAGCGGCGCGAGAAGTGGCTCCTATTGAAACCACAGCGCAGTTACAGGCGATTGTAGCGCAGGCCAACCCATCATGGGAAAAGGGCAAAGACCCTGCCACCCGCGCCTTTCAGGCCATCAGAATAGCTGTTAACCAAGAACTGGATGACTTGCATAGCTGCCTTGACCAAGTGCTGGATCTGCTTGAGGTCGGCGGTCGTCTGGTGGTGATTAGTTTTCATTCATTGGAAGACAGAATCGTAAAGCGTTTTATGCGAGACCAAGAGCGTGGAGAACAGTTTCCGCGCGGATTGCCGGTAATGGAGAGTGGGCGCGGACGGCGCCTGCGCCGCATTGGTAAAGCGATCTATGCGAGCAAGGAAGAGTTGGCGCAGAACCCGCGGGCACGCAGTGCGGTGATGCGTGTGGCGGAGAAGATCGCATGATCCAAGGCAAAATGATCTTACTCATTGTGTTGGCAGCCGCAGTGCTTTTCTCTGCGCTGGGTGTGGTTTATAGCAAGCATTACAACCGCAAACTTTTTGTGGAGCTGCAGTCGCTAGAAGGAATGCGTGATCGCTTGAACGTCGAATGGGGGCAATTGCAACTGGAGCAGAGCACTTGGGCGATGCCCAATAGGGTTGAGCTGATTGCACGTACTCGCCTGGGGATGGATGTTCCTGCACCGGATCAAATAGTGATTGTCTCGCCATGAGTAGGAAAAGCGCAAAATCAAAGCAGTCGGCCAAGCAACCCGTGTTGATTCATCCTCTGCGCCACACCATTGTGCTGGGGGTGATGATGTTGTCGGCTGGGTTGTTGATCTGGCGGGCGATTGACCTGCAGGTCACGGACGGTGAGTTTTTGCAGGGGCAGGGTGATGCCCGTCATCTCCGTGTTGTGGAGATTCCCGCGCACCGCGGCATGATCACTGATCGTAATGGTGAGCCGCTAGCGATTAGCACCCCCGTCGACTCAGTGTGGGTTAATCCGCATGAGTTGATTACCAATAGCGACGAATGGCCGCGCCTAGCCAGGCTACTTGAATTGGATATCGATGTGCTGAGTCAGCGCCTGATGACGCGTCAAACGCGTGAGTTTGTCTATATCAAACGTCGCATCAACCCCGACCTAGCACAACAAGTAAAGGCATTAGGCATTCCCGGTGTTTTTTTGCAGCGCGAATATCGCCGCTATTATCCTGCAGGCGAAGTGGTCGCACATGTGGTTGGTTTTACCAATGTCGATGACGCTGGGCAGGAAGGGCTAGAACTTGCCTATGATGAGTGGCTACAGGGGCATTCTGGTAGCAAGCGGGTGATTAAAAATCGGCTGGGTCATGTAGTCGAAGATGTCGAGCTGATTAATGCACCTGAGGCGGGTAAAACACTGCGCTTGAGTATCGATCGCAACATTCAGTATCTCGCCTACCGTGAGTTGAAGGCGGCGATTCGTGATCACCATGCGCGTTCAGGGTCGATCGTTGTGCTGGATGCCAAAACCAGCGAAGTGCTGGCGATGGTAAATCAGCCTTCGTACAACCCAAATAATCGCGGGACATTAAAGAGCAGCCATGTTCGCAACCGTGCAGTGACCGATGTGTTCGAACCCGGCTCAACAATGAAGCCATTCACGGTAGCGGCCGCGCTTGAGTCTAAAAAATATCTCCCCGGAAATGTGATCAGAACAGCGCCCGGCTATTTTCGTGTTGGGCGCGATACCGTGCGCGACACCAAAAATTACGGCAACCTCAATCTAACCGATATTTTAGTGAAATCGAGTAACGTCGGTGCAAGCAAACTGGCGCTGTCATTAGAGCCCGAAAAATTGTGGGATGTTTATGCCAAGTCCGGCTTTGGTGCGCTGACATACAGCGGCTTCCCCGGTGAAGTTTCCGGTTTGATGAAAGATCACTGGAAATGGAGTGACATCGACCAAGCGACCTTTTCGTTTGGTTATGGCATGTCGGTGACTTCACTGCAATTGGCGCGTGCCTATGCCGTATTGGCCAACGGGGGGCGCATGAGTACGGTCTCTTTTCTTGCGCTCGATGCGCCGTCACCGCAAGAGCAGGTGATGGATGAGGCGGTGGCCAGGCGAGTACTGAAAATGATGGAAGCTGTCGTCTCAGAAAAAGGCACCGGTGCCAAAGCAGGGGTTGCGGGTTACCGTGTTGCGGGTAAAACAGGCACCGTTCATAAGTCCGACATCGGCGGTTATTCAGAAGAGCGCTACCTCTCTATTTTTGCCGGGATGGCGCCTGTCAGTGATCCCCGGCTGGTTGCCGTCGTGATGATCAATGAACCGCGCACTGAGGCGTACCAAGGTGGTCAGGCAGCAGCCCCAGCTTTCTCAAAAGTGATGAGTGGGGCATTACGCCAGCTAGGTGTTGTGCCCGATGATGTGCCGCGCATCGACATGAAGCGCCTGCATCAAAAAATTGCGGAACAAGCCGCGCCTCCCTCTGGGGTTGCACCGCTTCATGCGGCCGTTGGAGGTCGTTTATGAATCGCCGCATAAAGCCTGCTCAAGGACAGCGATTAAGCCTGCTGTTGGCAGGGCTGGCAGAGATCAACGCGGCAAACGATTGTGATATTTATGGCCTTTCGATTGATAGCCGTAAAGTCGTTAAGGGCGATCTATTTATAGCTTATCGTGGTGAGCGCACCGATGGCATGCGCTATATCCAAGATGCAGTTTCGGCGGGTGCAGTAGCGGTAGCGTATGAAGGTGAGCTGCATCGTGTTACCGACAGTCCTCTGCCAATGGTACGGGTGAGCAGCTTGCAGGAATCCGTTGGATTGATCGCCTCCCGTTTCTATGAGCACCCATCACAAAAGCTCTTTGTAGTGGGGGTCACGGGTACGAATGGCAAAACCTCGTGTTGTCACTTTTTGTCACAGGCATTGCAACTGAATGGGCAGCAATGTGGTGTGATGGGGACGCTCGGTTACGGCATTCCCGGCGCACTGCAGAACGCCACACACACCACGCCAAATCCAGTCATGGTGCAGTCGCACATCAAGGCGATGGGCGATGCTGGAGCTGAGAGTGTTGTGATGGAGGTTTCATCGCATGCGCTTGCGCAGTCACGTGTTGCGGCTATGGCATTTGATGTAGCCATCTTTACTAATCTGACGCGCGACCACCTTGACTACCACGGCTCGTTTGATGCCTACGGCGCAGCCAAACAGAAGCTGTTTGCCATGCCGGGGTTAAACCATGCGGTGATCAACCGTGATGACCCCTTTGGGGCGCAGCTATTAACCTCATTGCCTTTGAGTGTGAAGGGGGTGGCGTATGGTTTGCTGGATGAATTAAAGGGGGCTGATATGTTATTAGCCGATCAACCGCTCGGAGTGTACGGCAAAGTGACGCGGCTTGATGGCGCTGGAATCGAAATCCACATTAAAAGTGCTTGGGGCAGCGGCGTGTTACGCAACGCTCATCTGCTGGGCACCTTTAACGCCAGTAATTTATTGGCAGCATTAGCAACACTATTGATTATGGCACTGCCGTTAAAAAAAGCGCTGACGCTGCTGGCTCAAGTGAGCAATGCTGCGGGTCGCATGGAGCGACTTGGCGGGGAGGCGGGAAAGCCGCTGGTGGTTATCGACTATGCACATACGCCAGACGCGCTAAAAAATATTTTGCAGGCGCTGCGTGAATATTGTAGCGGCCGCTTATGGTGTGTATTTGGCTGTGGAGGCGAGCGTGACCGCGGCAAGCGCCCTCAGATGGGCGCCATTGCAGCGCAGTATGCAGATGAAATTATTATCACTGATGACAATCCGCGCTTTGAGGATGCAGAGGTGATCGCGGCTGAAATTGTGGCTGGAGCCATTCAATGTGAATCTATAGAAGTGATTCATGACCGCGGTGTTGCGATTGGCACAGCGCTAAAAAGAGCGGCGGCTAATGACGTGGTGGTCGTGGCTGGAAAAGGGCATGAGTCATTCCAAATAGTGGCTGGGCAGTGCCTGCCATTTAGTGATCGCCAATGCGTGCAAGCGATACTGCGGGAGGTGGTGTGATGCCATCAGCACCTACCGATACTTTTTCTTTGGCACAACTGGCGAAGGTGACGATGGGAGAGTTGCGCGGTGAAACGTGTGATTTCTCCGCTGTGAGTATCGACAGCCGCTCGATCAATCGAGGTGAGCTGTTTGTTGCGCTACGAGGCCCCAGTTTTGATGGGCATGCCTTTGTAGATGCGGCGCAAAAAAATGGTGCGGTCGCGCTGTTGGTGGAGCAAAAAATAGAGAGTGCATTACCGCAGGTGATTGTGAGCGACAGCCGACGCGCACTGGGTGATTTAGCATCAGCATGGCGTATGCAGTATCAAATCCCAGTGATTGCAGTGACCGGCAGCAATGGCAAAACCACGGTTAAAGAGATGCTGATGGCCATTCTCGCTAGAGAGGGAAAGGTACTGGCGACACACGGCAACCTGAATAATGAGATTGGTGTTCCGCTGACGCTGCTGCGTATCAATAGCGAGCACCGCTATGCGGTGATTGAAATGGGCGCAAATCACCACGGTGAAATTCGCTACCTCACCACACTTGCCAAGCCCACGGTTGCGTTGGTCAATAATGCAGGGCCTGCTCATCTTGAAGGTTTTGGTGATGTGGCGGGTGTTGCGCGTGCCAAGGGTGAGATTTTTGAGGGGCTACCGAGCGATGGTATCGCAATCTTCAATGTCGATGATGAATACGCGGCGACATGGCAAGCGCTGTGTGTGAATAAAAATCGCCAGTGTTTTGGTATTGAAAGTGCAGCTGATGTTTCAGCAAGTGATTTGCAGCAAGTCGATGGCGTCGGTTACCACTTTAAATTGCATGTCGCTTCAGAGGTTATTGCGATCACCCTGCCGCTGCCCGGTCGGCACAATGTGATGAATGCGCTTGCCGCCAGCACCGCAGCCATTGCTGCAGGTGCAACACTGGAGGCAGTGCAAAGTGGACTGCAGTCATTGGATGCGGTGAGTGGCCGGTTACAACTTAAGCAGAGTGCCTCAGGTGTGTGGGTGGTTGATGATACTTATAACGCCAACCCGGCGTCACTGCAGGCAGGATTAGCCGTTTTAAATGAGCAGAGCACCCACACAAAAATCATGGTGCTGGGTGACATGGGGGAGCTTGGTGATCTCAGTGCAACACTGCATCGAGCGATGGGTGAGCAGATACGCGCTGCGGGAGTGGATCAACTCTTTACTGTCGGATCGCAGGCACAACTTACGGCACAGGCTTTTGGTAGCGAGGCGCACCATTTTGCAACACAGGCGGCGTTAATTGCAGCGTTAAAAGTGACGTTGTCATCAGCTCATGGCGCGGTAACGGTGATGGTGAAGGGGTCGCGCAGTATGAAAATGGAGCGTGTGGTTACAGCGCTACTGGAAGTAAGGGAATCGTCGATTGGCGGTGTGGATAATGGCACCGTTCATGCGCGTGTCAATGGGGTGGGAGGATAAAATGCTGCTACTGCTAACAGAATATCTGGCAGAGAGCTATAGCGGCTTTGGTGTTTTCCGTTACCTGACGCTGCGTGCGATTCTTGGTGTGTTGACGGCGTTGGTGATCTCATTTGTGGTGGGGCCTACGATGATTCGCAAGCTCAATGCCAACCAGATTGGGCAAAATATTCGTGATGATGGGCCGCAAAGTCACTTGATTAAATCGGGCACACCGACCATGGGCGGCGCTCTGATTCTAGTCGCCATCGCAGTCAGCACACTGTTGTGGGGCGACCTTGGCAACCGTTATGTTTGGGTGGTACTGATCGTCACACTGCTCTTTGGTGCTATTGGTTGGGTGGATGATTACCGCAAAATTGTCGGGGGTAGCTCTGAAGGGTTGAGTGCGCGACAGAAATTTAAATGGCAATCGATCGCCGGGCTTAGCGCCGCCATTTTTCTATATGCCACAGCAAAAATGCCGATCGAGACACAGCTCATCTTCCCATTTATCAAGGATGTCGCGATTGATCTTGGCATCATGTATATCGTCATCACCTATTTAATGATCGTTGGTTTTAGCAATGCAGTAAACCTTACCGATGGTCTGGATGGGCTTGCGATCATGCCCACCGTGATGGTGGCGAGTGCGCTGGGGATCTTTGCTTATGTGACTGGCCATGTGAAATTTGCTGAATACCTCGGTATCCCATATGTCGCTGGTGTGGGTGAGGTGGCCATTTTTTGCGGCGCAATTGCCGGTGCAGGGCTTGGCTTTCTCTGGTTCAACACACATCCGGCTCAGGTCTTCATGGGGGATGTCGGCGCGCTTGCGCTGGGCGCAGCACTGGGCGTGACTGCAGTGGTGGTACGGCAAGAGATCGTGTTGCTGATCATGGGAGGCGTTTTCGTGATGGAGACCGCCTCGGTGATGATTCAGGTTGCGTCGTACAAGCTAACGGGTAAACGCGTTTTTCGCATGGCGCCCTTGCACCACCATTTTGAACTGAAGGGGTGGCCTGAGCCGCGAGTGATCGTCCGTTTTTGGATTATTACCGTGATTCTAGTGTTGATTGGCCTCGCTTCATTAAAGGTGAGATAGCGTCAGTGATCAAACCTTTTTATGAGCAGCCAGTTAAAAAGTGGGCGCTTAAAACAACAGTAGTAGCGGGCGAAATAGCGTTTGAGTGGAGAGAAAGCAGCGCAATGAATGAAGCACAACCGCAATGGAGTTTGATTGTAGGTCTTGGTAAGACCGGACTCTCCTGCGCCCGTTTTTTGAGTGCCCGTAATATGCCGTTCATGGTGGTCGATAGCCGCGAAGCACCTCCCGCATTAGCTAGCTTGCGAGCGGAGCTGCCTGATGCCGAAGTGAAGTTAGGGGTGTTTGATGAATCGCTTTTTTTGAATTGTAGTGAAATTATTCTCAGCCCGGGTGTTTCGTTGCAGACGCCAGCCGTTGCGGCAGCCATCGCAACCGGGGTGCCGGTAAGAGGGGATATAGACCTGTTTGCGCGCCATGCCAATGCACCGGTTATCGCCATAACAGGCTCTAACGGTAAAAGCACGGTAACAGAGTTACTATACGAAGTATTGAACTGTGCGGGCAAAAAAGTTGCCATGGGCGGGAACATCGGAACCCCTGCGCTGGAGTTGCTCTCTGAGCAGGCGACGGTTGAGGCGCCTGATTTTATC
>JALSHQ010000379.1 GCA_026982145.1 Gammaproteobacteria bacterium
CTGGTCGCGCTAAGTAGTGCCCTGATTGCAGCAGTAGCATTAGGCTGGCTAGAGAAGCACTACCAGCAATTTCAGGAAGCCCTTATCGGCGTGACCTTTATACTGGCAGCAACTGCCAGTATTTTACTGTTGGCAAATAACCCGCACGGTGGCGAATCACTCAAGGATTTGTTGGTGGGACAAATTCTCTGGATCACTTGGGATCAACTCTTGCCAACAGCTTTGGTGACAGGTTTTATTTTGCTGGTTTGGTTTAGCTTGCGACAGCGGTTGAACCATCTAGGATTCTACTTGCTGTTTGCATTAGCCGTTACCAGCTCCGTACAGTTAATTGGGGTTTATCTGGTGTTTGCCAGCCTGATTATCCCCGCTCTGGGAAGTGTCGGACACAAAAAAGCATTGTTGACTGGGTATGTTATTGGCGGATCGGGTTATGGCCTTGGCTTGACTTTATCTTCGTTACTGGATTTACCCAGTGGAGCCGTTATCGTATGGAGTATTGCTTGCGTTGCATTTTCATTCAAGCTTATCATGATGAAAGGTTGGAAAATTGTAGAATGATACAAAAAATCCTAACAAAATGCTCCCGCGGACGTGCTAAAGCGTCACGCCTTTTGCGCGCCGCTTGGAATGGCGCGCAAAAAATTTAACGCTTAAACGTAATCTCCTCCATCTGCCCTTCAATCCACGCCTCAACTGCTTGGTTGATCTCTTGAGCACTCTTGCCTTGGCTTTCGATCGCCGGACCAATGCGCACCTGAATCGTCCCCGGCTTTTTAATGAACTGGCGGCGCGGCCAGAACTCGCCCGCATTGTGCGCCATGGGTACCACCGGATAACCACTCTCCTGCGCAAGTAGCGCTCCCCCTAATGCATAGCGCCCCTTTTCTCCGGGTGGAATGCGCGTCCCCTCCGGAAAGATCACCACCCAGCGGCCGCTCTCCAATCGCTGCACTCCCTGTTCGATCAACTGCTGGCGCGCCTTGCCACGCGCCTTGCGGTCAAGTGCAATCGGCTCCAGTAGCGCCAGCCCCCAGCCAAAAAAGGGCACCCTCAATAGCTCACGTTTCATCACCCACACCTGCGGTGGAAAAATCACCTGCAGCGCCAAGGTCTCCCAAGTCGACTGATGTTTAGACATCACAATGGCATTGCCCTGCGGGATATTCTCACGCCCCTCGATCTGGTAGCGCACCCCACAGGTCAGTGCCAACCACCACAGATTTAGGCGCGCCCACTGGGAGATAAAACCGTAACGCACAGAGAATGGGAATGGCGCGGTAAATAGCGCCAGAATCGCAAACACCACGATTGAGCACCACATCCCCAAAGCAAATAATATCGACCTTAATAACAACACCTGACTACACCTCAACTATCACTTGATTCATCTATTCGGGATTTACTCGCTCAACACAGCATCCACAACTGAAGCCAAGTCATCAAAAACATCGACCGGTTCAGCCAACCCTGCTTGGGCAAGCTGCGTTTCTGTTGCGAGCCCCTTGCCGCTGCGCACTAATATTGCACGTGCGCCCACCGCCTGCGCAGCTTGCAGGTCACGCAGCGAATCACCCACTGCGGGCACACCGTTCAATTTCATCTGCAACCGTTTTTCAATCTCCAGAAACAGCCCAGCCTTCGGCTTGCGACATTCGCAACCGTCATCCGGGCCATGCGGACAGAAAAAAATGGCTTCGATACGCCCCCCCGCTTTTCCCACTTCACGCTGCATTTTTTCATGAATGCGGTTAAGCACACCCAAATCAAAGTAACTGCGCGCAACACCAGATTGATTGGTCGCCACCACAACTTGATAACGCGCGTGGTTCAGGCGGGCTATCGCTTCCGCACTGCCGGGCAGCAGTTGCCACTCTTCGGGGGATTTGATGAAAGCATCCGAATCTTTATTGATGACGCCATCGCGATCCAGCACAATGAGTTTCATAGCGAGAGACTATGCTGCCTGTAGACGCGAGAGATCTGCCGCCTGCATAAACAGGTCGAGCAACGCGTTCAACAGTGCAATGCGGTTGTTGCGGAGCGCATCATCATCAACCATCACCATCACTTCATCAAAAAACAGATCAACCGCGGCCTGCAGCGCCGCAAGCTCGGTTAACGCGCGGGTATAATCACCTGCTGCAAACATCGGCGTAACAACATCCGTCAGTTTAGACAGTGCTGCGAACAGCGCCTGCTCACTCGCCTCTGTCAGCAGTGATGGATCAATTTTAGCAGGGATATCACCCTCGACCTTCTTCAAGATATTGGCGATGCGTTTGTTGGCAGCCGCTAAGCTTTCGGCCTGTGGCAGTTTGCGAAAGGCTTCGACCGCACGCAGGCGAAGATCAAAATCACGCGGCTCTGTGGGGCGACGTGACAGCACCGCATCGAACAGATCACGCCTGATCCCTTGATCAACGTAATACCCTTGTAGGCGCCCCATCATAAAGCTGAAGGCATGCTCGATGGTCTCGTCTGAAACCGATACTTTCCCCTGCGCGTCGTAATAGCCAGCCACACTTTTTAACAGCTGCTCCAGATCAAGCGGCAGCGCTTTTTCAATGATGATACGCAACACACCCAGCGCGGCACGACGCAGGGCAAACGGGTCTTTATCCCCGCTCGGCGACTGACCAATGGCAAAGATGCCGATCAGTGTGTCGAGCTTGTCTGCGATCGCGAGTGACTCTGCAATCACATGCTGCGGCAACGCATCACCCGCAAAGCGGGGCAAGTACTGCTCATCAAGTGCGGCGGCGACCTCTCTAGGCGCGCCGTCAAGGGTCGCGTAGTAGCGCCCCATGATCCCCTGCAACTCTGGGAATTCCCCCACCATCTCGGTCATCAAATCACATTTTGAAAGCTCACCCGCCTGCTGCGCCTGCGCTCGGTCACCCCCCAGCTGCGCTGCAATTTCGGCAGCCAGCGATGCAATACGGATCGATTTTTCTTGCAGTGTGCCGAGCTTCTTTTGAAACACCACACGCTCAAGTCGCGCCGCCAATGCGGACAGCGGCTGTTTGCGATCTTGCTGCCAGAAAAAAACAGCATCCGACAGGCGCGGACGAATCACGCGCTCGTTACCACTGCGCACGACCTCCATGTTGGTGCTTTCGATGTTACTCACCGTGATAAAGTGCGGCATCAGTTCGCCTGCTTCATTCACCACATGAAAATACTTCTGATGCCCCTTCATCGCCGAGATCAGCGCCTCGGGCGGCACTTCTAAAAAGCGTGTATCAAAGTCACCTGCCAATGCGACCGGCCACTCCACCATGCCGGTCACTTCATCGAGCAGCGCGCTATCAATCACGGCCGTGCCGCCGATCTCATTGGCCACTTCCATCACTTGCCCCCGCACCGCTTCACGACGCGCTTCAAAGTCTGCCATCACCCGCCCTTCGCTCTCCAATAGTGGGGCATATGTGGCCGGTTCTGCGAGGTAGATCGTCTCGGGGTGGTGAAAACGGTGGCCGCGGGTGGTCTGCCCCGTCTCGAGCCCAAACATTTCAGCCTTGATCACCTCACCGCCCAGCAACATCACCAACCAATGCACCGGGCGCACAAATTCCGCCTTTGATGCCCCCCAGCGCATGCGCTTGGGAATCGGCAACTGCTTGAGTGCGGTCTCAACAATGGCAGGCAACAGTTCACGGCTCGCCTGCCCCCGCTTCGCACGACGATAAACCAGCCATGCGCCCTTTTTCGTTTCGAGCGTTTCAAGCAGGTCGACCTCAACCCCGCACGATTTTGCAAACCCTTGCAGCGCGCGGGTGGGCAGCCCGTCGTCATCAAAAGCCGCGGTGACGGCCGGGCCGCGGCGTTCTTCAATCGTGTCGGCCTGTGCGCTCACTAACCCGCTAACAGTGACTGCAAGGCGGCGCGGTGCGGCATACCAGCGCATCTCGTTGTAATCGAGCGCAGCCTTTTTCAGCCCGTCACGCACGCCACTTTCGAGCGCTTCGCCCAGCTTGCGCAGCGCCTTGGGGGGCAGCTCTTCTGTGCCTATCTCAAAAAGAAAATCTTCGCTATCCGACACGGTTTACCATCCCCAACTCAAATTCAAACAACTCATGATTGCGACACCTTTTGCGCTTCGCTACCCGCCCCATCGTTGCACCCTTCATTGCACATGGGAAAACCCAATGTTTCACGCGCAGCGTAATAGGCCTCGGCCACCGCACGTGAGAGTGTGCGCACGCGGCCGATAAAACGGGCGCGTTCGGTCACGCTAATAGCATGGCGGGCATCGAGCAAATTAAAGAGATGCGAGGCTTTCAGTACCATCTCATACGCGGGCAACGGCAGCCCCGCTTCGATCAGTTTCTGGCTCTCGCTTTCGCAGTTATCAAAGGCGACAAACAGCGCGTCGACATCGGCATGTTCAAAATTATAGGTCGACATCTCGACCTCGTTTTGATGAAACACATCGCCATAGGTCACTTTGCCGAGTGGCCCGTCGGCCCACACCAGATCAAAAACACTCTCGACCCCTTGCAGGTACATCGCGATGCGTTCCAGCCCGTAGGTAATCTCACCGGTGACCGGCACACAGCTCAAACCGCCCACCTGCTGGAAATAGGTAAACTGCGTCACCTCCATGCCGTTGAGCCACACCTCCCAGCCAAGCCCCCAGGCGCCCAGCGTTGGCGACTCCCAGTTATCTTCAACAAAGCGGACATCGTGCTCTAGCAGGTCCAGCCCCATGGCGCGCAATGAGCCGAGGTAGAGTTCTTGAATCTCCAGTGGCGACGGTTTGATCACCACCTGAAACTGATAATAGTGCTGCAGGCGATTGGGGTTCTCACCATAGCGCCCATCGGTGGGACGGCGCGACGGCTGCACGTAGGCTGCCGCCCACGGCTCCGGGCCGATCGCGCGCAAAAAAGTGGCGGGGTGGAAGGTGCCAGCCCCCATTTCCATATCATAAGGTTGCAGCAGCACACAGCCGTGCCCGGCCCAATATTGCTGCAATCCAAGAATCAACCCCTGGAAGGTTGAACTGTCTATCGTCTGAAGATCTTTCACGTCTAGGTTTTAACTTAATTTGAAATTAAATGGCTTGAGTTTTGTGCGGCCAAGTATACCCCGCCACTACGCTATTTTGTATCGCTTTAGCCACTGACAACCCTCAACAAGGGTCAAGCACGCCCTTTCCGGTGCCGATAGCTTGATTAATGGAGGAGACCACTATGAGCGAACTTGTCATCCAACCCACCACCACCGCACAGTGGCATGCACTGGTCAGCGACGCCGAACAAGCCGCCGGGTACAGCTTGGGAGAAGAGTTAGAGAGCTACCTCGTTTTTTTATTGATGCGTTATACCCGCAAGCCGCACATGCTCTCCCGCGTGATGGCGCTCGACTACCTCAAAAGCAATGAGGGCTCACGCGCAGCGCGTGGCCAAAAACTAAAAGAGGTGGGCGACCACTGCCTGCTCTTCTCCGGCCTGTTCCCCAAGCACGCAGAAAAACGGATGATCAAAGTCAGCTACTTTGTAAAACTCGGGCGCAGCGCCTATCAGCAGGTATTCGAGAACCTTCACAACCGAGATTCGCTCTACGCGCATCTGAGCAACGATTTTGTCACCTTAATGGATATCTTACAGACCATGCGAGACCTTCAACACGATGACAACCACACCACCCACCTTAGCCCGATACACGCTTTTGACCTGTGGCACGACACCGGCAGCCAACACGCCTACAAAACCATCAAAGCAATGAGCAGTGACGGCAACCCCACAAAACCTGCTTTTATCGATTTACCCAGCGACAACTCACCATCGAAACGGCACTAACTTCATCCTCCATATAAATGGATTACACAAGTAGCCCCTGAAATACGGGGCTATTTGAAGATTTATCGCATCGATACACTTTGCTATAATCCGCCCCATTATCGGCAAACCCAGCGACTACACGCTAGAGTAACTCATGAAAAAACAACCCAAAGCCGTCGCGCTCATCTCGGGCGGACTCGACTCCATGCTGGCTGTGAAAGTCTTACAGGAACAGGGCGTGCACGTCGAAGGCATTAACTTTTATACCGGCTTCTGTGTTGAAGGCCATACCCACGCC
Organism: Gammaproteobacteria bacterium; assembly: GCA_026982145.1. Taxonomy (GTDB): domain Bacteria; phylum Pseudomonadota; class Gammaproteobacteria; order SZUA-140; family SZUA-140; genus SZUA-76. The sequence goes on from JALSHQ010000379.1 coordinate 6,088, forward strand.
ATCCGCAAACACGATCAGAAAAAAGAGAAACGCAACAATGCGCTGTGGGTGGCGGAACAGCTTGGGATCAAATTACACATCATCGATGTGATCGAAGAGTACAAAGAGGTGCTCACCAACCCTCAATACGGTTACGGTGCCAACCTAAACCCGTGCCTCGACTGCAAATCTTTCATGGTTAAAAAAGCGCGTGAGTGGATGGATGAACACGGCTTTGATTTCATTTTTACCGGCGAGGTGGTGGGGCAACGGCCGATGTCCCAGCGCAAAGAGACCATGCCAATCGTTGCAAAACAGTGCGGCAGTGATGAACGCTTGCTGCGCCCACTCTGTGCAAAGCTGCTCCCAGAAACACTGCCAGAGCGCGAAGGATGGGTTGATCGTGAAAAATTGCTCGATTTCAACGGCCGCTCCCGCAAACCACAAATCGCGCTCGCCGCGCAGTTCGGCTTTGATGAATACGCTCAACCGGCGGGCGGATGCTGCTTTCTCACCGACGAAGCCTATTCCACTAAACTGGGCGACCTGTGGAAGCAGCGCGGCAGCAAAAACTATGATCTCGACGACATTATGCTGCTTAAGGTGGGGCGGCATATTCGTCCGCATGACCATTTTAAAGTGATCATCGGGCGTGAAGAGGGTGAAAACAACTTCATGAACGGCTATCGCAAACAGTTCACTCACATGCACGCCACCAGCCACCACGGCCCGCTGGCACTCATTGATGGCAACGTGAGCCGTGATGATTTAACGCTGGCCGCACAGATTGTGGCGCGTTTCAGCCAAGGGCGAGATGCTTCGAGCGTGCAGATCGAAGTGACAGAAAAAGGGAACGATACCCCCTTTACCCTTGACGTTACCCCGTTGCGCAACGATGATATCCCTCAAGCGTGGTACCTCTAAATGGCAACATATACTTTAGATGCTCGACGGCTGTTATGCCCAATGCCAGTGATTCGTGCGCAAAATCGCATCAAGACGCTCGCAAAAGGCGACATGCTTGAGGTAATCTGTACTGATCCTGGCGCAAAAAATGATGTGCCGACTTGGTGCCGCATCAATGGGCACGAGGTTATCAGCATCGAAACGCAGGATGATGAAATAATAATAAAGATCGCCGTTGGCGGGGAATCATAAAAGGAATAGAGGCGCACCAGCGCTAAACAATAGCGCACCAAAACAGAGCGACCCACGCAATCAATGCCGCGACGATAGCCACTATCTTATTAATAAGATTGAGTTTTCCTAAATGGCACATTTAATGCTAATCAGTGAAAACAGTTTTTAGCATTAGCACAATAACGCACTTTCAATTAGGCACTACCGGAGGAACTAAATGTCTGCAAAAGTTTTGAAAATGATCAAGAGCAACGACGTCAAGTTTGTTGATCTGCGTTTTACCGACACCAAAGGCAAAGAACAGCACGTCACGATTCCAGCAAGCGAAGCAACGGCTGGCTTCTTTAAAGAGGGGCAGATGTTTGATGGCTCTTCAATTGCTGGCTGGAAAGGGATCAATGAGTCAGACATGATCATGATGCCTGATGCAAACACCGCCGTGCTGGATCTCTTTACCGAAGAAGTAACCCTGAATGTGCGTTGCAACATTGTAGAGCCCAACACCATGAAAGGGTATGAGCGTGACCCGCGCTCACTAGCGCTTCGCGCCGAAGCCTACCTCAAGTCTACCAAGATTGCTGATACCGCCTACTTTGGTCCAGAGCCAGAGTTCTTTATTCTCGACGACGTGCGTTGGGGCATCGACATGAGCGGCGCTTTCTATAAGGTTGACTCTGAAGAAGCGTCATGGAACTCAGAGCGTGTTTTCGATAGCGGTAACATCGGCCATCGCCCCAGCGTGAAAGGCGGTTACTTCCCGGTACCCCCCGTCGATTCACTACACGACATGCGTGCTGCGATGTGTCTGGCACTGGAAGAGATGGGCGTTCCGGTTGAAGTGCATCACCACGAAGTAGCAACCGCCGGTCAGTGTGAGATCGGCACCCGTTTCAACACCCTGCTGCGCAAGGCGGATGAAGTGCAGATCCTGAAATATGTAGTGCAGAACATCGCCCACGCCTACGGCAAGACCGCTACTTTCATGCCGAAACCACTGGTGGGTGACAACGGCAGCGGCATGCATGTGCATCAGTCGCTCTCGAAGAAAGGCAAAAATATCTTCTCGGGTAACAAGTACGGCGGCCTTTCACAAGATGCGCTCTACTACATCGGTGGCATCTTCAAACATGTACGCGCTCTGAACGCCTTCACCAACGCCGGCACCAACAGCTACAAACGCTTGGTACCTGGCTTTGAGGCGCCTGTGATGCTGGCTTACTCGGCACGCAACCGTTCTGCGTCAGTACGTATCCCATACGTATCAAATCCAAAAGGGCGTCGCATCGAAGTGCGCTTTCCTGATTCAAGCGGCAACCCTTACTTCACCTTTGCAGCGTTGATGATGGCCGGTCTTGACGGCATCAAAAACAAGATCGACCCGGGCGAAGCGATGGACAAAGATCTCTACGATCTGCCTGCAGAAGAAGAGAAGAAGATCGCCACCGTTAGCTCTTCACTAGAGATGTCCCTGGAAGCGCTCGACAATGATCGCAAATTCCTGACCGCAGGCGATGTGTTCACCGACGACATGATCGACGGTTACATCGCGCTGAAAATGGAAGAGGTCACCACCCTGCGCATGACCACGCATCCTGCTGAGTACGACATGTACTACAGCCTCTAAGCTCTGCTAAGGCTTACGCCTTGAAAGCGAGAATGCCCTCCTTGTGAGGGCATTTTTTTTGCCCCGCTCATTCAGTCGGCATGGCATAATCTACAAACGAAAAATACCGGGAGTAAGCGATGCGTTTAAGGCTGCTACTATCACTACTGTTCCTGCTTGCGATGCCAGCCACTGCGGCATACAAGTGGACAATGCCTGACGGCTCGGTGATTTTTTCCGATCAACGGCCTCATCCTGACGCTGAACAGATCACCCTCCTCCCCACACAAACCTTTACCCCCCC
>JALSHQ010000380.1 GCA_026982145.1 Gammaproteobacteria bacterium
GTTGCTGAGGGCATCGACAAAGAGGCTCTCTTGTTGGTAGCGTTTGCTGACATCAGTGATCCGAACAATATTCATGATACCTCCAGCCTTTCACATTATTGTATCCTTTTTTATTGATGCACTCTGGTTAATCTAACTAGTGAAATTGACTTAAGGAACCGCTGATTTTACGCTCCCTAATGTGCTACAAAAGCTGTTAAGCTCAAATGAAAAGGATAGGAAATATGCATTCAAAATCACCGCCTGATCATTCTGCCTGCAAGCTAAAAACAGACGGCGCGCCACCTAGCAAAATCATTCCTGCCATGAGCACCCCGTTAGCCTCTATCTTTGGCAGCGGCTTTCTTGTTGTTGTTCCTATTCTAGCCAGTGCAGTGGGCCCTTATGCATTATTAGCCATGATAGTCGTTGTGTGCGTTGCCTTTTTGGTTGGCAGCATCGTTAGGCATAACATACAGTGCGCAGAGCCTGTGTTGGCCAGAGGGAGCAACTCGGTTACGCTGGTTGCAGAGCAGCTCTCTTCTTTTGCGCTTGTAGCCGCTTATGTAGTTTCGGTCTGTTTGTATGTTCACATCCTCTCTTCATTTGTGCTTGCCAGCTTTGATCTTGACACTGCATTTAATAAAAGCCTGTTAACGACCATCATTATCGGCATCATCACCGTCATCGGTCTTTTTGGCGGCCTTAAACCCTTAGAAAAAATTGAACGCCTAGCACTCTATGTCACCATTGCCATTCTTGGATTGTTGCTCATCATGTTTGCAGTGTATGACGCCAATCAATACATCACATTCAAACAATTCACGCTGCCTGAAATGCCCGAGCGAACAGCTTGGGAAATTATAACCATCGTTGCAGGGACACTTATTGTGGTTCAGGGGTTTGAGACCACCCGTTACTTAGGGGAGCAGTTTGACGCACCAACACGCATCAAAGCTTCTCGCTGGTCACAATATTTTTCACTCAGTATTTACGTTCTGTTTGTTGCTTTGGCACAACCGCTTGTCGCCGAGTTAAATGGTGTATACGATGACAATAGCCTGATCACGCTAGCGGCCACAGCGTCACTACTTCTGCCCATCCCACTCATCATTGCCGCAGGCATGTCGCAGTTCTCTGCCGCGGTTGCGGATACTCTTGCCGCTGCGGCGAACCTAAAAGAGACCACCCAGCAACGTATCAATATGCGCTGGGGTTATCTGCTGGTGGGTGTAACGGCCATGCTATTGGCTTGGTCCGGCTCCACCTTTGAAATCATCGCGCTGGCGTCCAGAGCGTTTGCTTTTTATTATTTATTGCAATGCATCGTCGCTTTTTCAGTTTGCACGAACACTAGAAAACGTCTTTTATTCGTATTTATAGGCGCTATTTTGGCATTTGTGCTTATTTTTGCAGTTCCCGCAGGCTAAAGATTTTTGCCGAAATCGGCCGATCAAACGTCACCTCATCCAGTACAATCACTGTCGAGTTTTCAGGTTTTTCGATCGTGCGCATCTGCCAGCGAGTCGGCACCTGCCGACCGTCCATTTCACGCACGTTAGAAAATGTCAGTGACTTGATCAAACGTCCCCGCTCGTCGTAATAATCAAAACGCAAGGGCATGAGATCGCCCTTGCGTACGAGGTAGATCAACTTGCCCCAAACCACCGGTGCGTCCGCTTTCGGGATGGACTTAATACGATAGGCCAACTCACCATCAATCGTCTCCTCAGTAATAATCTCATGGGTATAGTCATCAATCATGCTGCTTTCTTTCACTAGGTCGTCATTGGTAAAATCGGACCCCATCCACGCCTGCAACATCATCGAGGGGGGAACCTTGATGGTACGTTCCACTTTAGGCAGATAGTTCCACATCTCATCTTTGATCCGCAGTGATCCCACCCCTGCTTCTTTGGCGGGCGAAAGAATGCGGATAAAGCTTTTATCGGGTCGCTGCATCCACACCTGTAGCACTAGTGTGCGCTGCCAGTAGGGTGTAGTGATAGTCATTTCGTAGCGACCCTGGCTGGTGCGGCCCCACAACCGCTTTTCTACTTCTGATATGATCGTGCGCCCATCGAGTACCTGAGCCTCAGACGCCAGCACAGCCGTCGAGCCATACAGGGCGAACACCAGCATTGCCGCTAATAATTTATTCATCAGCACCACTGATTGCAGCCTGCATCAACTGCCCAGCACATCGATCTGATGTAGTCTCAAGGACAAGGAGTTCGCTAGTGCTCATCTAAGCTCCCCCATATTTTTTGGGTCGATCCGCAGTGTTTCAATATCGGGTCCAACAACACTTCAGCCTGCTGCTGAGCTACCGCTTGCACATGAACCCCGCCCTGGCTTAGCGGCCAAGTAAGCTCTGGAAGATCCGGTTCTAATACGACAACGGGCACCCCACACCCACAGCGGCAACGATGAAAACTAATGGGTTGATTATTGAGATACCAAGGGCGTCTCCGGTAGAGCAGCAAATTAAGAATCTCTGCAAGTGTCCAGGGTTGTTGCAAAGCGTACTGTAAACCTTCAGGGCCATCACGGTTCGCAGCCGCATGATGAACGATCAATGCATCCATTGAGTGCTGACAACAGATCGCCTCCGTAGAAGAGAGCTCAATAGTCGCCCCGTCACAAAACAGCTCTCCTTCAATTTCAACGGGGCGATAGAGCACTGGCATAGCAGCGCTGGCCATCATGCGCGGTGCCAGCTCCCCGCTTGAAAATAGCGTTTTCGCCCCCTGCGTCAGGTTGGCCGCTAGGCTGTAAAAGGGAACTCGACACTGCTCAAATGTCTGCGCAACAAGGTTATTGCGTATAAACTCAATCGCTGTTTTATTGGCCGACAAGCCGGTGTAACCACGCCCTTTATGGATAATCATCTGCCAGAAAAATCGCGCCCAGGAATCAGGCGTCCAATACGCTTGGGAATGAACATTGGCAATACTATGCGCCCACTGCTGCAGATCACGACCACTCGCATAAACCCCACCGACTAAGGCGCCGGCACTGCAACCGGTAATGGCGACAACTTCGACCCCCATATTTTCCAATGCAAGTAGAAACCCGGTATGGGCATAAACACCGCGCCCACCACCAGAACTCAGTACCACGCCTACTTTCATCCTCTTTGTCACTGGTCGGCCTGCGGGCGCAGTAGCATGAGCTTCTGCCTGCCTTTCGGTCAATGGCGGCGAGTCAAATCTCATGAAACATGGCCGGGTTACATACCATCATCAACGCTCCTCATATAGACTCGAAAACGGTCATTTTATAGCCATCGCCTAACACTCCAACCCAATAGCTCGGCCAGTCGAGGCACCCAGCGGCGCTGCCGCCAACGGCGAGCACATACTGCCGCTGCTGCTGTTAAATCATCTTCAAACTGAGCTTGCAGCCGACGACAAAAATCGGGGTCCCGGCTGACCAAGTTTAGTTCATAGTTTTGAAACAGACTGCGATAATCAAGGTTCGCGGTGCCTAACGTCGCCCGTTCACCATCAATAATGGCAACCTTGGCATGAAACATTCTCGGTAAATACTCGTAAATTTTTACTCCAGCATCAAGTAGGCGAGCATAAACCGCATTAGCGGCCCAATGCGCCAAGTGCACATCACTGCTATGCGGCACCAATAGCCTCACCTCAACACCGCGTGCCACCGCCAGTAGCAACGCTTTTTGGATACGATGGTCAGGCACAAAGTAGGGGGTCGCCAAACAAATTTGTTGTTTGGCATTACCAAAAAAATCGGCGTAAATGCAGGCCAGTCGCTGTCGACAGTCGCGCGTCTGGTTCGGCACCAGTACACTGCTGCCCTGCTGATCTTTATTGGGCAGGCGGCGCCTGTCACCACGCCAAAACGCATCAAACAACTCGGCCGCCTGACGGGCTAAACGGCCTTGAAACGAAGCGTGACTATCACGCCATCGCACCGCACCAAAGTATTTGTATGAGCTTTGCCGGTGAATATTGAAGCCACCCAGAAAAGCGACTTCACTATCCACCGCCAGCAACTTCCGGTGGTTTCGCCGGTTATAGCGAAATGGTTCGCGCCAGTGCCAGCGGTGAAAATGGCGCACCTTTACACCCGACGCTTTAAGCGCTGCCCCGAGTGTGCGATGAAATTGAAACAGCGAACCTAGCGCATCGACTAACAGGCGAACCTCCACACCCGCTTGCGCCCGCTCAGAAAGGGCTTTGGCAAAACGCTGCCCCACCTCGTCATCAGCAAAGATATAGGTCTCTATCCACACCGTTCTTTTTGCGTGATGAATCGCTTCAAGCATCGCATCAAATAATTCATCGCCTTCGATATAGAGCTTAATAACTCCCTCATCAACCATTGATATTGAGCGAGGCGTGCAATCGCAAAGTGCCACCACTACGCCCACAGCTCCAGCACAAAATGGCGCATCACGGCACGCAACACATCGCTACGGGCAATGATCCCTTTTAACTCGCCATGTTCAACAATGGGCAGTGCGCCGATGCGCTGCTCAACAAACAGTCGAGCAATATAACGTACATCGGTATCGGCACTCGCTGTGAGTAGTGGTGATGTCATCACGCCAGTGACTGGCTCATTTCGAGTATGTGGTGTCTGCTGTTGGTAGCTATCAGTGACACTGCTTAAGTGATGTAACACATCTCGCTCTGATACCATCCCGACCAAGCGACCGTCTGGCGACACAACCGGCAGATGACGAATCTTGTTTTCCTGAAACAGTATCAGTGCATCCGCAACGGTGGATTGTGTCGTTAGTGTGATCACAGAAGTGCTCATCACCTGTTCAGCCAATATAACGCTGTCCGCTTGCGGTAACGCGCCAACAGACTGATATCGCTCTGCAGCATGCTGCTGATGGCGCTGATTTCCCGGTGCGTCTTGATCACCCTTTTCAGCAACGGCACGTTCAGCAGTAATCGCTTCCGTTTTTTCAACCCGCTGTTTTTTAAAAACACTGTCCAGTGGCATCAAATCATGCGCAGTTAACCCTTGCACGTAAAAGGTCATGATTTATCTTTCCCTTAAAAGAAGCAGTATTAACACCCACTAAGCCCCATCGCGCTTAATTTCAGTTTTTGTTCTAATCCGGTAGAGCTTTTCCACCGGCAATATGATGAAAACTTTCTCAACATACTTCATCCCTTTTCTCATTTAACCATGAATGCAACACTCGCCACGACACCAAATGCAGTGGCAATCGACATGGTCACAAGTAATATCCTTGCGGCGGCTTTCATAGCGGCTTTGAGCCCACGGCTTTAATAGACGTTTAGGCCAAGAGGGTTGATACTGCTCACGCAGTGTTTTTCGCAAATGTTTTCTGGAGACGAGCCGCCCTAGGAACCAACTATAACCGCGACTTCCCGACAAGCTAAACAGTGCCCGGTTAATCACGGAGGTCTCCATCTGCGGTTTCAGGTCACGCTTCCAGAGGGTGTCGTAATTTTCACCGGTCAATAGGCTCTGCGCAGCCAGCACGCCGGACGAGATGGCCAGCCGCATGCCAAAACCCCACAACGTATCCTGAAACCCCGCCTGCTCGCCGACTAATGGATGAGGGCCGCTATAGGCGCTCTCTGGAATCCGAAAGTTGCCACTCCCACCATGCGACTGGGGGTTTTTCATCTCCAACCCAACAAGCCGTTGAAACGCTTCCAGTGTGCGCTCCACATAGATCTTCTCTTTTTTAAAGTCAGAGAACATGCAAGTTTTAACCGTGCCCTTACCGTTCATCACCAGTAGATAGGCGTAACCTTGCGGCGCAAGTGCGTCGTCACAGATCGCCCAGTAGCCATCTGCCATATCCGTTTCAAAATGATAACCCACTGCAATCGCATCGGCAGCACGCGGCCCGGCAGCAAGAATGCCATCACCGGCCATATGGCGCAGGCGACTATTAAAGCGCACCTCAACACCGAGCGCTTGCGCCTGTTTTAGCAGCGCGCTATCAAGCGACCCCTCACCCGGCCCCCGCTCCACAATATAAAATAGAACCTCATCGCTTTTGATCTCATAACGCTTATCAGTAGGGTCAAACACCGTGCCGTTGCGACACGGCATGGCACTAAAATCCGTAGTGATGCCCTGTTTTTCCAGCACACTCAGTGCATCTTCTTCAGTGGTCCAATTTTCTATCCCCTGAAAGTCCCCGCCAAAACGGTGCCCCACCTCTTTTTGTGTTTCGTGAACCACCACCTTGCGCCCTGCCTGCGCCAACGTGATGGCTGCTGCGAGACCGGCTGGGCCTGCACCCGCAATCTCTACCGGCATTTCAGAATTCATTTCACTGTTTGTCGTTGTCATTATTCTTCTCCCTAAAAATTAATGCTGATGTTTATCGTCGTTATCCCCCGACTTTCCATGCCCCCCGTGCATAAAAAAATGGACGCCAACACAACCCACGAGCAGCAGCAGTAAAAACCAGTTCTCCGCCAACCACGTCATATCCATGCTCCTTTTAACTTTCTGCCACAGCTTCCATATCGATATGACCACAAGGGCACTCCTCAGCACAGATGCCACACCCCTTGCAGTAGTCGTAATCAATTTTGTAACCACCCGCTTGTTTGATTACCGCCGCATCCGGGCAAAAGTGCCAGCAGTTATCACACTCAAAACAGACACCACAACTGAGACAACGTTTAGCTTCATGCGCCGCATCACCATCGTCAGCCAACCCCGCCACAACTTCAACGAAGCCATCAAGCCTCTGCTCGTTAACGACCCCTTCAAGGCGTGGTGCGCGGGGGTAGTAGTGCAACTGCATCGCTCTAAAAGTGATTTTTCCTTTTTTATGGTAGCCAACTACAGCATCACCTTTCAAACTCGCCATGATTGAGTGAGCAGCACGATAACCACTCCCCACCGCTGCTGCTGCCAGTTTGGATTTACTGGTTGCATCGCCCCCGGCCCAGACGCCATCTGCCTCGGCCGTCTGGTGCAGTGCCTCTACTCCCTGCCAATCAACCTCTTGACCGATGGCAAAGATCACCAACCCCGCAGCGATAAACTCTTCCGTACCATCAAACAGCACTGGATCGAAACGCCCGTGGCGGTCATGCACCTGATCGACATGGGCAATCTCAACACCGGAGAGATGCTCGCCACTGCGCACCAGTCGGCGCACCCCGGCGCGGTAGATCAACTGCACACCCTCCGCTTCCGCCTCGACCACCTCCGTCAGTGAAGCGGGCATCTCACTGCCCAACTCCTGATGGTGTGTGCCGTGCGGATCTTGCGCGCAGATCACCGTCACCTCCGCCCCCAGTCGCCGTGCGCAACGCGCCACATCCATCGCGGTATTGCCGCCCCCAACCACCGCCACCCGCTTGGGCAGCGCTTGTAATTCACCTCTATTTAAACGCTGCAAAAACTTAAGGCCGCTCAGCACACTGTGATTCGACTTATCGCCATGTGGATAGCGACGGGGTTGTTGTGTGCCGATGGCGAGAAAAACAGCATCAAACTGATCACGCAGTTCACTTTCGCTGATCTCTTTACCAACACGGCTGTTAAGGCGCAGCTCAATGCCCAACGCCAGAATGGCATCAATCTCTTTTGCCAACACTGCCTTGGGCAGACGGTAGTCAGGGATCGCACTGTGCAGGGTGCCACCCGGCGCTGCCTGTGCATCAAAAATCGTCACCGCATAGCCGTGCTGCGCCAGTTGAAAAGCACAGGAAAGCCCCGCCGGCCCTGCGCCCACAATGGCAACCCGCTGCGGCTGTGCTTCATCACAGGAAGGTTTATGCTGCCACCCTTCTGCAATCGCCATATCACCAAGGTAACGCTCCATCGCATGGATATTGACGGCGCTATCGAGGTGGTTGCGGTTACAGGCCGACTCGCAGGCGTGATAACAGATGCGCCCCATCGTCGCCGGAAACGGGTTGCGTTCGGTGAGTTTTCGCCACGCCGCCTGCCACTGCTGTTCACTTGCCAGCGCCAGCCACGCCTGAATATCTTCCGAGGCGGGGCATATCTGACTACAGGGCGGCCATTTATCTTGATAGCGCGGTTGCTGGGTGCGCCAGTCCCCCGTGTGGTAGGCGGTGCTGCTGCCGGGGGCTATTTCAAGTTTAGATGCCATGATCGTGCCCCTCCGTTGTGATGGTTGATGAGGCGTAACCACCGCGCCCGTGGCGCTCGCTCTGCATCGCCACTGATGTGTCCCATTCTGTCTCTGCGTCCAGCAAACCGTAGCGGCGAATTCGGGCATCGGCCAGCGCCTGCAGGTGGTGTAGTTCCACCGTGCCAGCCTTGCCCTTAAATAGATGCTTGAAACGCCCCTGCGGGCGCAGGTACTCTTCAACCGGTTTCTGTTCGGCCAGCCGCATCACGCCGGTGAGTTCACCGTGTTCCAGCTCCACCAATGGAAAAAGCCCGGTCTCCACCGCCAGCCGTGAGACGGTGACAGAGAGCGCACTGTCATGCACCCAACCCAATGGGCAGGGTGATAACACTTGCAGAAAACGCGGCCCTTTGATACTCATCGCCTTTTCCACTTTGGCTTTGAGGTCGGGAAAATAAGCGATCGTCGCGGTCGCCGCATAAGGCATGTTGTGCGCCGCAATGATCGAAATCACATCTTTTTTAACCTCGTGTTTGCCCTGACTCAACCGCCCCGGTGGCGAGGTGGTGGTGCGCACGCCGTGAGGAGTAGAGCCGGAGCGCTGCACCCCGGTGTTCATGTAAGCTTCATTGTCGTAGCAGACAAAGAGGATGTCATGGCCACGCTCAATCATGCCGGAGAGACATTGCAGGCCGATATCAAAGGTACCGCCATCGCCCGCCTGCACCACCACCGGCGTATCTTTGCCTTTGATGCGCAGCGCCGCTTCAATACCGGAGGCGACCGCCGCCGCATTGGCAAACACTGAATGAATCCACGGCGCTTGCCAAGCCGACTGTTGATTGTGGCTGCTGAACACCTGCAGGCAACCGGTGGCGTTAACATAGATCGCATCGGGACCGACCAGGTCGGCCACCATACGCGCCGCCATCGCCTCGCCACAGCCGGAGCAGGCGCGGTGACCCGAGGTGAGGACGTTGTGGCGAAAGGGGTCTCGCTTATCCATGATGTGCTGCCTCCTCGT
>JALSHQ010000381.1 GCA_026982145.1 Gammaproteobacteria bacterium
GACTATACGTTGACGATTCCAGAAGGCTGGACCTTTCTCCAAATGGTTAAAGCACTGCACCAACATGAAAAAATAAAAAAAACGTTAACCGATGATGATGGCAAATTGCTGTCTGGGGCGGTCATTATGGCGCGTCTAGGGCACGCGGGAAAACATCCTGAAGGGATGTTCTACCCTGACACCTATCACTTTACCAACAACACCACGGATGTTGAGTTCTTGCAGCGCGCTTACCGGCAGATGCAACAACGCCTTGCGCATGAATGGAAAAATCGCGCAGCCGATCTCCCCTATAAAAACAGTTATGAGGCGTTGATCATGGCATCGATCATCGAAAAAGAGACCGCAGCTCCAGAGGAGCGCGAGCAGATTGCCGGCGTCTTTGTGCGCAGGCTGAATAAACGGATGCGCCTGCAAACAGACCCCACGGTGATCTACGGATTGGGGGAGCGGTTTGACGGCAACCTGCGCCGCCGAGACCTAAGGGAAGCGAACCCTTACAACACTTACAAAATTAAAGGGCTCCCCCCCAGCCCCATCGCACTGCCGGGGGGCGACGCCATTTATGCTGCACTTCATCCCGCTGCCGGTGATACGCTCTACTTTGTATCGCGCGGTGATGGTACCCATAAATTCTCGATCACCAACGAAGAGCATAACGCTGCGGTTCGGAAGTACCAGCTAAAAAGGTAATAGGCTAAATTGCAATGAGCACCATCATCAATAAGCGGGCAGGGCGTGGTTGCTTTGTCACCGTTGAAGGTACCGAAGGAGTAGGCAAGAGCAGCAATATCGCCTTTATTGAGCAGCAATTAACAGAAGCGGGGGTTGATGTTGTGACCACCCGCGAACCGGGTGGTACCCCATTGGGCGAAGAGGTGCGCACGCTGTTGCTCGATCACCGTCACAGTGGCATGAGTGTGGATGCCGAACTGTTGCTGATGTTTGCTGCACGTGCGCAACATATCGAACAACTCATTGAACCTGCACTCGCCAGAGGCCAGTGGGTATTGTGCGACCGCTTTACTGATGCGACATACGCCTATCAGGGAGGAGGGCGTGGCATCTCAGTAGAGCGCATCGCCGTACTGGAACAGTGGGTGCAAGGGAGTTTGCGCCCGGATGTCACTGTGCTGCTAGATCTCCCGGTTGAAATCGGCCTTGCCCGTGCGGCAGAGCGAGGCACTGCCGATCGCTTTGAAAAAGAGCAGCAGCCATTTTTTGAACAGGTGCGCAACGCCTATCTCGCTCAGGCAAAAAGTGCGCCCGAGCGTTATCGCATTATCGATGCTTCACGTACGCTAGATGAGGTGCAGCAACAACTGCAACGTGTGATGAAAAACCTTCTCAGCGAGGCAGGGGTGTGAGCAGCCCTTTCCCTTGGCAAGAGGCGCAGTGGCAAAACCTGATGTCGCGTATTGCACAGGGCAATCTGCCTCATGCACTGCTACTCACTGGTCGGCGCGGCACCGGTAAACAGCACTTTGCGCAACAACTCGCCGAGCGGCTGCTTTGCAGCAGTGAACAAGTAGAAACGGTTGAATTAAAGCCCTGTGGAGAGTGCAAAGGGTGCCGCCTGATGGCGGCTAAAACCCACCCGGATCTCAAAAATGTTTTCCCCCCTGAAGACAAACAGATTATCAGCGTCGATCAGATACGTGAGCTTACGCACCACCTGTCGCTCACCGCACTGTGTGGTGGTTACCAAGTTGTATTGATTTCACCCGCAGATGGGATGAACGTAAACGCAGCCAATAGCCTGCTGAAGACGCTCGAAGAGCCACCGGCTAACACCATGCTGCTGCTCATAAGTGACCGTCCTTCAACACTGCCCGCCACCATCCGCAGCCGCTGCCAAGTGGTCAATTTTGAAAGGCCTGCACATCACTCTGCACTGGCTTGGCTATTACAGCAACAGCCGGAACTTGATCCGCAGTCTGCCAATACATTGCTTGAGCTGGCCGATGGCGCACCGCTCCGCGCAGCAGAAATGGCCTCTCAGGGGACGATCAATCAACGCGCCGAAATGCTCGATGATCTTGAGAAAATAACCACAGGGCGCTGCAATCCAGTTGAAATTGCTAAGAAATGGTTAAAGTTAGGGAAAAAAGAATCGTTATATTGGGTATATGGATGGCTGGTGGATATGGTGCGGATGAAGGTGGCTGAGCAACCCCCTTACATTTCAAATGCAGATGTGGCACCGCGGCTCAGCAAGATGGCCGCCAATATTGAGTTATCACTGCTCTATAAAAGGCTCGACCAGGTCAATGAAGCACTGAGGTTAGCGGATAATCCATCCCTTAATCCGGAGCTGTTACTGGAAGGGGTGCTGATTGGCTGGACATCACGGCGTTGACAGTGACACCCCACATAACAATAGGAATGAGTTAGCACATAATGGCCGAAGAGAAAAAATCAAGACAGGGGATTTTGTCTCTCGCGATCAAAGACAAGGGGGCACTCTACGCCGCCTACATGCCGTTCCTCAAAGGGGGCGGTATCTTCATCCCCTCTAATAAACCCTATAAACTAGGCGATGAAGTCTTCATGCTGCTGACACTCATGGATGATACCGAAAGGATGCCGGTGGTCGGCAGCGTGGTTTGGATCAACCCCATCGGCGCTCAAGGCAATCGCATTGCAGGTATCGGAGTCGAGTTTACTGACAAAGATGGCGAAGCCGTGCGCAACAAGATTGAAACCTACCTAGCCGGGGCGCTTAAATCGGAGCGCATGACTCACACCATGTGATTCACTTACGTACCAGCACAAAATATCATCGATCGTCTGCTTCAACACGCTATAATCCAACATCATCTAAAATCCAACCAAACAGAGTAGGAAACCCCCCATGTCACTGATTGACTCCCATTGTCATCTGGATAGGCTCGCGCTCGAAAAAATCGGTACAGACCTTGATGGTGTGATCGCATTAGCACAGGAAAATGGCGTTAATCAGCTCTTATGTGTTTCGATTAATCTTGAAAACTTCCCTGAAGTACTAAGAATATCTCATTGTTATGACAATGTATTTTCATCTGTGGGCGTACACCCCAGCGATGATGGTAAAGAGCCATCAGTAGCCCTGTTAGTAAGGCTCGCCAATGATCCCAAGATCATTGCGATTGGAGAGACCGGGCTGGATTATTGCTATAACAAGGGGGATCTTGAGTGGCAGCGTGAACGCTTTCGGGTTCACATTCGTGCAGCACACGAAACAGGCAAGCCGCTGATTATTCACACCCGAGATGCTGAAGCAGATACGTTGGCAATTATGCGAGAAGAAGGCGCTGATAAAATTGGCGGGGTGATGCATTGTTTTACCGGCTCATTAGCGATGGCACAGCAATGTTTGGATCTCGGCTTTTACATCTCTTTATCAGGCATTGTCACATTTAAAAATGCTGATGAACTGCGTCAAGTGGCAAAGATGATTCCCGAAAACAGAATGCTGATTGAAACCGACGCACCATACCTCACGCCTGTGCCTAAAAGGGGCAAACCCAACCATCCTGCACTCGTCAAACATATTGCAGAACATATTGCAGAGCAACGGAAGGTGCCTTTTGAACAGATCGCAACGGCGACCACCGCTAACTTTCATCGCCTATTTGGTACCATGCCAGCGCCCTAATGAAACCAAGTTACTTCGCATAATGTATATTATGTTAAATTAAAGGCGTTTCGTTTCTCAATAAGAAAAGTTTGTTTGAAGGAAAATGGGTTAAAGAATTACCATTAGCAGGCCGATATCGCATGCTAATTCACAAGTGTTGTTCAAGAATCAATGTCTTAGCAATTATCCTGACAAATAGCGTAGAGAATTCTATGTTTAAAGGGATGCTTTTTGCTAAAATCTTGCTCTGTCGCATGACTCTGAGGGGAGGTAGATGCACTGATGGAATTTATGATTGATTGCCAGCGTCAGAGCGTTGACCGAAGATCACACGGGTTTCGAACCTTTTTGTATAGCTTCACCATGAATCGTCGGCGTGAAACACGTCGGGGAATCTGCCTCGAAGGTTCGCACTATGTCGACTTCCACCGTGCGCCCATGCTATTTGCGCTCACTATCGCGATTATGGGGCTCTCTTGCACTGATGCCTTTTTTACACTCATGCTGATTCAGCAAGGTGCTCAAGAGATCAACCCCTTCATGAATGGGCTACTCAACATTAGCACTCAGCTATTTGTCTCTGCCAAGGTGTTCATGACGGCGATCTCTCTTATCTTTATTTTGGCACATCGAAATTTTTGGTTGATCAAAGGTGTGATTCGTACCCATCACGTTTTGCCCGTCCTGTTTATTGGTTATTGTCTGCTGATCATTCATGAGCTGAAGATGTTAAATAATGTCCCCTTAATGATGTAACCTAGTTTTATATTCAACTGATACCTTGCGGAGTAGAAAATTATGATAACAAACAAGCATTTCATGTTAGCCACTGCCTGCCTCTTTACTGTTGCCGTGCTCGGCGGTTGCGCAACCAACAGTAACCTCTCTGAAAACGAGAAAAGTGAAGCGCCGACTGAGACCGCATCAGAAACGACCATCATAGATGCTGCACCACCAAAAATGGCTGAAGAAACAGCTGCGATCACAGTTGATGAAAACAGTGCCATACCGGAAATAAGCACAACTGTAGATACTACCGAAATAGCTGAAACGGCTCAAACCGTTGAAAGTGATGCGCCTAAAGTAACGACCACAGAAAATGGTGTGGTTATCATCCCTTTAGGCACAACACCTGAAGAGGTTGCGGCAGCAACCGTTAAGGCGATTCCAGCACCCGATATTTCTCACATCGCTAAAGAGCTGGCCAACCACCGTAATACTCAGTGGCATAGCCGTTCTTTCACCTACCGCCTCTATCTTGGTGGGCAGCTTAATGCTGAATATTCACAAGAAAAAGATGCACTGACCATTAGTGCAGACTCAGAAGACCAACTGAACTGCAAGTACTCAACCAAGCATGGTGGGTTGGCGAGTATTGATGACAATACTGTTTCAGCCTGTAATACACTTGCCAATGAGCTGCAGAGCTACCTCGAGCAAGATTAATCAACACTTAAGATAAAAGAAGTCTGGAAATTTTTATTTCCAGACTTCTCTGTTTCTAACCACGCACTTCCCTACCCGCCTTATCCGTTTCACCTTTCAGTGCTACTGACTAGCAACAACGACCTAACGAAAAATAGTTATCAGCAGGTAAGTCGCAAGAATAGCGGCCACCCAAAAGACCATGCTACCGGTCGGCCAGCTCTCTGAGAGATGATACTTCGCTACAAATGTCTGTGAAAAAGCGTGGCGAATGCGCGCCATCAATGCAATGGCAACCGCACTCAGATATGTTTTCATAACGCTGATGAACGTTATGATTTTATGCACCCAGTTAGGGAGTAATTTACGGTAGAGCCACTCTACATCCAGATTGATTGAGCGTAATTCAGGCGGATACATCCCTCTCTGATTAAGCCAAACAAAAGCAAGGGCTGAGAAGAAAAGCAGCTGCAACTGTGCCAACACATGTGAGGCATCATATGGCCAGTAGTCCATCTCCCAAGGGAGCAGCGCATATAAATATTGAGGCTGAACGCCTAGGAAAATACAAAATGCAGCGGCAATGGTCATCGCAATCAGCATATTGGTGGGTGCCTCTTGGGTGCGAATCCCTGAGTCGTGAGCAAAGAAAGCAAAATAGGGAATCTTGATACCCGCGTGATGAAACACGCCTGCCGAGGCAAACAGCATTAACAACCATAGATAACCGAAATCAGCCTTGATCATCGCACTCATCACCATCGATTTACTGATGAAGCCGCTAAACAGTGGAAAGGCCGATATTGATAACGCACCGACAATACAGAGTACAGTGGTCTTTGGCATCGATTTATAAAGCCCTCCAAGGTCAGAGCCATTGATATTACCCACACGGTACAATACGGCACCCATTGTCATGAACAACAACCCTTTATACAGTACGTGGCTGAAAGCATGTGCTACCACACCATTCAGCGCCAATGCGGTGCCAATGCCGACACCCACTACCATAAACCCAAGCTGATTTATCAGGCTATAGGCCAGTACTTTACGCAGGTCATTTTCAATGACTGCGTAGAAAATAGGGAAACAGGCCATGGCAACGCCGATATAAACGAGAATCTCTTCACCAGGAAAACCTCGAGCCAATGCGTACACGGCCAATTTCGTGGTAAATGCAGAGAGAAAAACGGTGCCTGTCACTGTCGCTTCTGGATAGGCATCCGTTAACCAACTATGCAAAAATGGAAATGCGCACTTAATACCAAAAGCGATAAAGATCAGCCAAGAGGCGAGCCCATCAAGCCCGATATGATCAAAGGCGAGTGACCCCACATTATGATAATGAATCAACGCACCTGCCAGTAGCAAGAGCCCTGAGGCCACCTGAAATATCAGATAACGTAACCCCGCATTAAAGGCGCGTTCTGTGCCGCGTGCCCATATCAGAAATACTGAACTTAGCGCTAGCAACTCCCAAAAAATAAATAATGTAAGCAAATCACCTGCAAATACAGCACCTACAGCTGCGCCTGCATAAATCAGCCCGGCAAGCTGCTGGGCAGTGTCTTTAACATGCCACGCATAGATGGTAGCGATAAAACTGGCGAGGCAAAAGAGATAACCAAAGAGTAGGCTCAGTTTATCTGTGCGCATCACAATGAATTCAAAACTCAATATGGAGTGGCTGATAGTCATGCCGGGGTCAATGTTGAACCAGAGATGAAGTCCCGCTAATAGCGGTGCAGCAAGTAAAATAACACTGCGAACAATCCCGCGTGTCGCGACGACTAACAGCACCGCAACCAAAAAGATGATGAATGGCGGCAACTCACTCATCGTAATAATCTTCCTTACGCATCACCACTTTTCGTATCCATTTTGCAATCACAACTAATAATACGCAGGCGATAAAACCATAAAGCGCATAAAATGCGGGGATCTCCTCCCAGCTCAAACTCACATGGCGGTGGATTACAAAGTCGGCAACCACCAGTAAAATACAGATCGCATAAAGCCCCCTCAGCAACCGCTTCACATTTTCTGGTTTATCAAAGAGGTATTCTTTTTGATTCCGCTCTGACATCTCAAGATCCTCCTGCGGCTTGGTTTGCCAACTGGTAGAGTGGGTCTGGGTAGAAAAATAGAAGTACACACGCCGTGGCGGTGATCACCATCGCCAGCAATATCGCTTTAGGCGCCTCTTTAACACCACTGTATTGTTCTCCATTGCGGGGCTTGCTAAAAAAAGCACGAATCGGAATCGGCAATAGATAAGCGATGTTGAGCAGAGAGCTCACCATCAACACACCGAGCAGCAGCAACTGCCCCGACTCAACGGCTCCTAGGCCGAGGTACCATTTACTCCACATGCCGCCGAGTGGCGGCACACCAATAATACTGAGCGTGCCGATGAGAAAAACACCAAACGTAATCGGCATAACGCGCCCTAGCCCATCAAGCTCACTCACCAATGTCTTATGGGTCGCGACATAGATTGCACCGGCTGCAAAAAAGAGCGTAATTTTTGCAAACGCATGCATCGCAATGTGCATCGAGGCACCGATCAGCGCCGCTTGGCTCGCTAACATCGCCCCCAAAGCGATGTAGCTTAACTGGCTTACCGTTGAATAGGCGAGCCGCGCCTTGAGGTTGTCTTTGGTCATCGCAATCATCGAGGCGAGTAAAATAGTGATCGCCGCCACCCAAATCAGCCCGCCCGTCACATCATTAGACAAGATAAAATCACTGCCGAAAATGTAGATCGTCACTTTTAATAACGTGAAGACGCCCGCTTTTACCACGGCAACGGCATGCAATAGCGCACTGACCGGTGTCGGCGCAACCATCGCGGCAGGCAGCCAGCGATGAAACGGCATCACCGCTGCTTTGCCGATCCCGAAGAGAAACAGGGCGAACAGTAATCCAGCCCAAGCCGGGTCTAGCTTACCGGCTAAGATGCCCCCTTCCTGAAACTCAACACTGTCAGTGATCAGCCAAGTAGCCAGTATCGCCAGCAGAAAAAGGCCGATCGATGTGCCCAGTAAAATACCGAGATAGATGCGCCCGCCCCGCTTCGCGGCCGGTGTGCCTGCGTGCACGACCAGTGGATAGGTGGAGAGGGTGAGCAGTTCATAAAAAAGAAACAGGGTAAATAGATTGGATGAAAAGGCGATGCCCATCGTGCATGAGATGGCGATCGCAAAGGCGGCGTAAAATCGCGTCTGATTTTTTTCGTTATGGCCACGCATGTAACCGATGGCATAGATCGATGTGACCAGCCATAGCAAACCCGCGACCAACGCAAACAACATCCCCAGCGCCTCTATCTCAAAGCCGATGGTCACACCGGGCAATGGTTCTGCAATAGTGATCGCAAACACTTCTCCCGCCATAAAGCGATGAGCGATCACCACCACAAGAATCGCCATGAGCGCAGCCGTAACAAGCGTCACCCCTTCCCTCACATTGGGGTGGTGACGTGCGACAATAATTCCGGCCGCCCCCAGTAACGGTAAAAGAATGGCCGCAAGGATCAACGCTTCAGCACTCATAATCCCGCGGCTCCCAGCACCTGCGCGGCACGTTCAGCCACGCCGACCGTTAACTCGGTATTCAACCCAAAGTAGACATTCGCGAGGGCGAGTGTCCAGGTCGGTGCGAGCAACAGTAACGGCGCTTCTTTCACTTTTAGGTTAGCTTCTGAGGCAGGTTTGAAATAGAGCGCTTCGATAATCTTTCCTATATAGACTACAGCAAGCAGAGAGCCTGCAAGAATCACCGCGACAGTGATCCACGCTTGCTCTTCTAGCGCTGCTAAAATCAGATACCACTTGCTGATGAAACCTGCGGTGCCGGGAATACCGACTAAACTTAAGCCGCCGATAATGATCGCGCCAAAGGTCCACGGCATGCGCCTGCCGAGGCCGTGAATGTTGTCCATGCGGCAGTTGCCCACACGGTAGATGATCGCGCCGACCGCCATAAATAGCGCCCCTTTCATCAAAGCGTGATT
>JALSHQ010000382.1 GCA_026982145.1 Gammaproteobacteria bacterium
CTTTGGAGAGACATCACAGTCGCGCCACACTGCGCTTAAAACGTTGGGCGTGGTGCAAGGTGGTGAGCGCCCGCTTAGCTTTGATGACCACGAAAAACAGCTCAAATTTGAGACGATGCAGATGATCAAGGCGCTGCGTAAACGGGCGGATGTGCTTTATGCTGAACCGAATTACATCCATCAACGAAGTGCGATACCGACAGACCCACTCTATAGCAATCAGTGGCATTACCCGTTGATTAACCTCCCGGCGGCGTGGGACCTTGAAACAGGTGCCTCCGATGTAGTGGTGGCTGTCGTCGACACCGGTGTATTGCTAAATCATCCCGACTTGATAGGGCAGTTTTCTGCTGATGGTGGTTATGACTTTATCAGTAACGACAGTAGCTCGGGCGATGGCCAGCCGGGCATCGATGCAAACCCCGACGACTCGGGAGATGGTGATGGCGTGGTGGGTAGCTCATTTCATGGCACGCATGTCGCCGGTACAGTGGCGGCCGCCACGGCTTTTTCTGCCGGTGGCAGCGGGATTGCCGGGGTCGCACCGGGCGCGAGAATTATGCCGATACGGGTACTGGGAAAACTGGGTGGTTCAAGCTACGACATCATGCAGGGGGTGCGCTACGCCGCCGGTTTAAGCAATGATTCAGGCATCACATTGAATGCTGCGCAGCGCGCCGATGTGATTAATCTAAGCCTAGGGCGGGTGGGCGGCTACTCTCAAGCAGAGCAGGATCTTTACACCGCAGTGCGCAGCGCAGGGGTGATTGTGGTGGCGGCAGCCGGTAATGAAAATTCAAGTGACGCTAGTTATCCCGCCGCTTATGCAGGGGTGATCTCGGTGGCGGCCGTGGATATCAGCAAACAGAGAGCTTTCTATTCTAACTTTGGTTCGACGATTGATGTGGCGGCTCCCGGCGGTAACAGTGGCCAAGATCTCGACGGGGATGGTTTTGGAGATGGCGTATTAAGTACGCTGGGGGATGACTCTGGAGCGGGCGTGAATTTCATCTATGATGTTTACAATGGCACTTCAATGGCCGCTCCACACATGGCTGGGGTCGTGGCGTTGATGAAGTCGAGCAACAGCGCACTCACCCCTGCGGATCTGGATATGCTGCTGCAGAACGGCACGATTGTGGAAGACTTGGGTGCTCCCGGGCGTGATGATATCTTTGGCCACGGGCTGATCAATGCGCATAGTGCTGTGGTGGCTGCGCAGTCGGCAACCCCACCGCCACCATCACTGGGTGTTTCACCGGCAACGCTTAACATGGGCGCAGTGGGGAGCAGTGCAGCGCTGGCCGTGAGCAATGTGGGCAGTGGTGCGTTGCAGGTCAACTCAGTCACGGTGAGCGGCGCGCCCGCATGGCTGGCGGTGAGTGAAGAGACGGTTGATGCGACCTCAAAGCTGGGGCTCTACCGGGTCACCATTGATAGAGCGAGCTTGCCGGTAGGAAACTATCAGGCTGACATTCTGTTTGCTTCGTCGGTGAATAACGTGACAGTTTCAGTGTCGATGCAGGTGATCGCACAAGCACTTAATGCTAATGCCGGTTACCACTACGTGTTGTTGCTTGATGCGGCTGATTATACGGTGTTAAATCAGTGGCAAGGTGCCGCAGAGGGGGGGCGTTACCAATACCAGTTTTCTGATGTCTCCTTTCCCGCCGGTCGAGAATACTATCTCATAGGTGGAACAGATCTCGATAATGATATGTTGCTGTGTGATTTTGGCGAGGCGTGTGGAGTCTACTTTTCCTCAGGAGATTTTCGTACCATCGGGGTGGATGATGCTCATAGCGGGCTCGATTTTACCACCGGATTTGGTGTTGGGGTGCAGGCGAATGCGTTGCTACAGCGCGCCGGAAATTTAACAGGTTTTAGGCGGCAACCTGTCGAAAAACAGCTGGAATAATAGATGAAAACGATAGGCACACTATTTCTTTTTGCGATCACCACGAGCCTAATGGCGTGCGCCCAGAACCCTTCTGAGGCAGATGATAGGGGGGGCGTTATTGAGCCTGTATCAACCCCCATAATGGTTGAGGCGCTCTATGCCGGGGTGCGCTGTGGGCGCGCTGAGTCTGGTGCAAAGGCGAGCTGGATTCTGGATGCTGTGCAGTTGCAAAGTTTTTATAACGGATTTCGGAAAGAAGAAGTGCCCATAGTAGACTTTGACCGCACCCGAGTGGTTTTGCTGGAGATGGGGCAGCGCTCAACATTGGGTTATCGCCTTGCGTTGGCAAACACTCAGGCTCGCATCATCGAAGAGCGAGCTGAGGTTCTGCTCGAATGGGTAGCACCCGGCAGAGGAATGATGGTGGGGCAGATGTTAACTAGCCCCTGCCTACTGTTGAAGCTGGAGCGTGGTGCCTATCATCAGGTGGCGTTTAAAAATTCGGCTGGTGTGGAAAAAATGGTGTTAAACACACCTCAATAACCCTCAATCTGATTTGGAGGCGCTCGCTTAGAGACGGGGTACCTCGAGCCAATTCACAAAACCAGCCTATTGTGAATAAGGTCATTGTTCGTGCTGCGCTGCCTTTGCGGCGGGATGTTGTGCAAGACGCCGCGACTCGATTTCCGCTACAATATCGCCTATGTCAGGAAATTCATTTGGAAAGCTTTTTACGGTCACCTCCTTTGGTGAGAGTCATGGTTCTGCGCTTGGTTGCATCGTCGATGGCTGCCCGCCGGGGCTTGAGTTAGACGTTGCTGATCTGCAGCGCGATCTCGATCGGCGCAAACCCGGCACGTCGCGCCACACCACACAACGACGTGAAGCCGATGAGGTTAAAATTCTATCCGGCGTGTTTGAAGGTAAAACGACTGGCACGCCGATTGGGTTGCTGATCGAAAACACCGATCAACGTTCGAAAGATTACTCCGATATCATGAACAGTTTTCGCCCCGGTCACGCCGACTACACCTATCAACAAAAATACGGAGTGCGTGACTATCGCGGTGGTGGCCGTTCATCCGCGCGTGAGACGGCGATGCGTGTGGCGGCGGGCGCGATCGCTAAAAAATATTTGAAGGGGCGCTACGGCATTACAATCCGTGGGTACATGGCGCAGCTGGGGCCGATTAAGATGGCTGCGCTGGGTTCTGATGCGTTTGATTGGGATGAGGTCGGTCACAACGCCTTTTTCTCTCCCGATGAAAGCAAGGTGGCTGAGCTTGAAGCTTATATGGACGCCCTGCGCAAAGAGGGTAACTCAATCGGTGCGCGCATTAATGTGGTGGCCGAAGGGGTGCCGCCGGGGTGGGGTGAGCCGATCTTTGATCGTCTCGATGCCGACATCGCCCATGCGTTGATGAGCATCAATGCCGTTAAAGGGGTCGAGGTCGGGGCTGGCTTTGATGCGGTTGAGCAGAAGGGCACCGAACATCGCGATGAGATCACCCCGGAAGGATTCCTCAGTAATAATGCCGGTGGTGTGCTGGGCGGCATCTCCAGCGGGCAGCATATCCTTGCGAGCATTGCGCTGAAGGCGACTTCGAGCTTGCGCCTGCCGGGTAAAAGTGTCGATATCAAAGGCGTGCCGATGGAGGTGATCACTAAGGGGCGGCACGATCCCTGTGTCGGCATCCGCGCCACACCGATCGCTGAGGCGATGCTGGCGATGGTGTTGATG
>JALSHQ010000383.1 GCA_026982145.1 Gammaproteobacteria bacterium
GATGGATCACATGTTGCGCCACCGTGCGCAGAATGCAAATGTGCAATCGGAAACGCCAGTTATCCCCGCTCGGCCTTAATGTCAAAGCCTGATAACGCGACGCCGTACTGGCGTCTTTCGGGGTTCTATTTTTTCTATTTCGCCGCCCTTGGCGCACTGCTCCCCTATTGGGGGCTCTACCTGCAGTCGCTTGGTTTTGGTGCGAGAGAGATTGGTGAGCTGATTGCGATTCTGATGGCGACCAAAATTGTCGCACCCAACATCTGGGGCTGGATTGCGGATCACTCCGGTAGGCGGATGATGATTGTACGCCTCGGCTCACTGCTATCGATTATTGCGTTCTCGGGCGTCTTCTTCGGCGCTTCATATTGGTGGCTCGCCGCAGTGATCTTTCTTTTCAGCTTTTTTTGGAACGCGACACTGCCGCAATTTGAGGCGGCGACGATGAGTCATCTCGGCAGGCGCACGGATCGTTATAGCGCCATTCGGCTGTGGGGTTCCGTGGGTTTTATTGTGGCTGTCGTGGCGGTGGGGCCACTGCTTGAGGCGCAAGGGGTCGATTTGTTACCGCTGGTGTTGATCATGCTGTTTGTGGCCATCTGGCTGAGCAGCCTGACGGTGCCGGAACATGCGGCGGGACATCTACCGCTTGACCACGAGCCACTGCGCAACGTGTTGCGTCAACCCACCGTGGTGGCGCTGTTGCTGATCTGCTTTCTGGTGCAGGTGAGCCACGGCCCTTACTATACGTTCTATACGATCTATCTCGATTCATTCGGCTATTCGCGCAGCATGATCGCCCAGCTCTGGGCACTCGGCGTGGTGGCCGAGATTGGCGCTTTTCTGGTGATGCACCGCCTTCTCCCTCGCTTTGGTGTACGCCAATTGCTCTTGGTGGCGTTAGCGCTGACCACATTGCGCTGGCTCTTGGTGGCGGGGTGGGTAGAGTCTCTGACGGTGATGCTCTTTGCGCAACTGCTCCATGCGTTTAGTTTTGGCGTGTTCCATGCGGTTGCGATTTCGTTGATCCATAAGCATTTTGTGGGTCGGCATCAGGGCAAGGGGCAAGCGCTGTATAGCAGCGTGAGTTTCGGTGCAGGGGGCGCTATTGGTAGCCTTTATAGTGGTTATGTTTGGGAAGGATTAGGCGCATCGTGGGCATATCTGTTTGCCGCCATGGCCAGTTTTCTGGCATTTTGGATTGCGTGGCAAAAAATTCACACAAAATGAGTAGAAAAGTGAGTCATTGAATTGACGATCAGACCCTCGCCGCGTATTATCCCCTGCCTTGTGAAGCGCGACAGTCATAGTATTTAGACGGCGCTGTAAAACCAGTGTGAAATTCGGGGTATAGCGCAGCCTGGTAGCGCGCCTGCTTTGGGAGCAGGATGTCGGGAGTTCGAATCTCTCTACCCCGACCATTTTTGTACAGTCTGTCTCAGGCCTAGTATGCTTGTAGATAGTCGTCCTGGCGGTTTAAGCGCCTGTAGCTCATTCGGATAGAGCATCGGCCTTCTAAGCCGAGGGTAGCAGGTTCGAATCCTGCCAGGCGCGCCATATTTATATGGTTGTTTTTTAAGATTTATGGTGAGCGTAGCTCAGTTGGTAGAGCCCCGGATTGTGATTCCGGTGGTCGTGGGTTCGAGCCCCATCGTTCACCCCATTTCAGGGCCGTTAGCTCAGTTGGTAGAGCAGCTGACTCTTAATCAGCGGGTCGTAGGTTCGATCCCTACACGGCCCACCATTATTGATGGTGGTGTGGCATGAAAGATTGGCAGTGAAAGAATGTGCTGCGAATAAAAGTTTTAGTTAGCCGGCATATTGCTTTGCAATATGTTCATACTTTGCGAAAGTGGCGAAATTGGTATACGCGCTGGTTTTAGGTACCAGTGGGGCAACCCGTGAGAGTTCGAGTCTCTCCTTTCGCACCATTTCTTAAACGGTTGCTCTTGACGACAGCTTCTAATAACGGTTATCCCCAGCCTGATCGTACCCAAGCAAGAGTGTCTCGAGTAAATCATCGGATTGTCGAAAAAACCTCGAATGGGGTGTTTGGTGTTTACCCGCAAGGCTGACCGCTGGAAAATTCGGCTCGAAATGCGCTTTTACTACGTGTAAACTGCGTTTCTTTGATGCCCATTTGGCGCTCATCGAATTTTTCACCTAAGATTACAAGGGCGTCACACCTTGCCTCGCATTCATACGGGGCTTATCAACCGCCCGTTTATTTTAGATAGCATTTTTAGTTAATTGAGGAAAGATGACATGCAAGTTTCTGTAGAGGCCACCGGTACGCTGGAGCGCAAAATGACGGTAGCAGTGCCTGCTGAACGTGTTGATCAAGAGGTGCAGAAGCGTCTTAAATCGTTGTCACGCACCGTGAAGCTCCCTGGTTTTCGTCCGGGCAAAGTGCCAGCGAAAGTCGTTGCCAGCAAATATGGGCCTAAGGTGCGTCAGGAAGTGCTGGATGAAGTGACACGTTCTAGTTTCTACGAAGCGCTGTCGGCAGAAAAGCTGCAACCAGCGGGCATGCCAGTTTTTGAGCCGAAGCCTTCCACAGAGAGCGAAAGTCTTGAATATATCGCAACCTTTGAAGTCTTTCCGGAGGTGGCGCTCGCATCATTTGATGGCGTGAGCATCGAAAAGCCAGCGGCAGAGATCACGGAAGCTGATATCGACGGCATGATCGAGAAAATGCGTCGCCAGCGTGTTGAATGGGTTGAGGTCGATCGCGCGGCACAGGCTGAAGATCAATTGGTGGTTGATTTTGTGGGTTCAGTTGACGGTGAAAAATTTGAAGGGGGGGAAGGCCAAAACGTCACCTTAGTGTTGGGTTCAAGTACCTTCATTCCTGGTTTTGAAGATCAGTTAACAGGGGCATCGAAAGGTGATGAAGTGACTGTTAACGTGACTTTTCCTGAAAAATATCAGTCGGCTGAGTTGGCGGGCAAGGATGCGCAATTTGCAGTGACAGTGAAGAGCGTCTCAGAAGCAAAATTACCAGAGGTAGATGAAAGTTTTGCTACAAACTTTGGCATTGAGAGCCTTGATGACCTGCGCGGTGAGCTGAGCAAGAGCATGCAGTATGAGTTGGATCAGGCGATCAAGGGTAAAGCTAAGCTAGCGGTAATGGATATGTTGTTCGAGAAAAACCCGCTTGATCTGCCTAAGAACCTTGTTGATGATGAAATCAATGCTTTGATGAATCAGATGAAAAACAACCTAAGCAAGCAGGGTGTGGCCGTGGAAGGGTTAGACCTAGATGGCAAGATGTACGAAGATCAGGCGCGTCGCCGGGTAACACTGAGCCTGCTGATCTCAGAAATTGTGAAAGCAAATGGCATCAAAGCCTCACCTGATAAAATACGTGAAACGGTTGAGTCGGTAGCATCGACCTATGATAGCCCTGATGAAGTGGTGAAGTGGTACTACGCTGAGCGCGAACGCTTGGGGCAGATTGAGTCCGTTGTGCTTGAAGAACTTGTGGTCGAATGGGTGCTGGGTAACATTCAGGTTGATGAGCAACCCACCACGTTTGAGGCGCTGATGGATCGCTCTAATCAGCAATAACCGCTCAATGTCGAGGGTAGAACTGTGGGCATTTTTAGATGTATAGTAGGTTCTTCTGCTAAGTGGCTGAAATACTGAAAATAACCATTGTAAAGTAACCGGGCAGGGTTGAACTTAGCTGATCCCCAATAGTGACATAAAAATACAGCTTATTGCTCATGGTTGAGTCGCTCAGGCCGAAGAGTAACGCCATACCGTGATGTTAAATGATTTTTCAGCGGCTATATGTAAGATGCGCGTGGGATGGGAAAGCGAGTGGTTCTGGTTTGGAAATTCGGAAATATTCCGAGATAAGACAATCAGTTGCTGAGTAACAGGATGCACTAAAGGATGGGTGGTGATGACCGATAGAATAGTAAGTCAGGCGATAACAGGAGAGACCAGTATGGGTCTGGTGCCGATGGTGGTAGAGCAGTCGTCTCGCGGTGAGCGTGCTTACGACATTTACTCAAGACTGCTCAAAGAGCGCGTGATTTTTCTGGTGGGGCAAGTTGAAGACCACATGGCAAATTTAGTCGTCGCCCAATTGCTGTTTCTGGAATCCGAAAATCCTGATAAAGATATTCACCTTTATATTAATTCGCCGGGCGGCTCTGTTACCGCCGGAATGTCAATTTACGATACGATGCAATTTATTAAACCCGATGTCAGCACCATGTGCATTGGTCAAGCCGCCAGCATGGGTGCACTACTTTTAACGGGCGGTGCCAAAGGCAAGCGGTATTGTTTGCCTCACTCACGAATGATGATTCATCAACCGCTGGGTGGCTTTCAAGGGCAAGCGGCTGATTTTGATATCCATGCACGTGAGATTTTGCGTATTCGTGATGAGCTGAATCAAGTGATGGCGCATCATACCGGGCAGACACTCGAGCGCGTTCAGGCAGATACTGACCGCGACAATTTTATGTCGGGCGATGAGGCGGTTGAATATGGTTTGGTTGACACAGTGTTAGATCACCGCGGTGGGGCTGAATAGTTGTATATTTGTTTGATTAAGAATTTGATGGTAGCGCGGTCGAAGGGCGCATGTTCCCTTTAATCACGAAGTAGCGGAGTTAGTCATGAGCGATGATAAAGACAACGACAAGAATGAAGAGAGCGAAAAACTATTATATTGCTCTTTTTGCGGCAAGAGCCAGCATGAAGTTCGAAAACTGATTGCAGGCCCTTCAGTCTTTGTTTGCGATGAGTGTGTCGAGCTTTGCAATGATATTATTCGCGAAGAGGTACAGGAAAAATCGGCGTCGATGCAGGGCGCAAAATTACCGACGCCCCATGAAATCAGTGCCATCCTAGACGAATATGTGATTGGCCAAAAGCGCGCTAAAAAGGTGCTGGCCGTTGCCGTTTATAACCACTATAAACGCCAAGAAGTGGCTGAGAAGAAAGACGAAATAGAGCTGGCCAAAAGTAATATCTTACTGATTGGCCCGACGGGTTGTGGCAAAACGCTATTGGCCGAGACACTGGCTCGCCTGCTTAACGTGCCCTTTACCATTGCCGATGCAACGACCCTTACGGAAGCGGGTTATGTGGGAGAAGATGTTGAAAACATCATCCAGAAACTGCTGCAAAAATGTGATTATGATGTTGATAAAGCGCAGCGCGGCATCGTCTATATCGATGAGATCGATAAAATTTCGCGAAAATCAGATAACCCTTCAATTACCCGTGATGTTTCTGGCGAAGGGGTGCAGCAGGCGCTGCTGAAACTGATCGAAGGCACCGTGGCTTCTGTGCCACCTCAAGGAGGGCGCAAGCATCCGCAGCAAGAGTTTTTGCAGGTCGATACCTCTAATATTTTATTCATTTGT
>JALSHQ010000384.1 GCA_026982145.1 Gammaproteobacteria bacterium
ACCTGAGCCGCGAACGCATGGTTCACTCCGTGACCCACGGGCGACCCAACACCGCAATGGTCGGTTGGGAGGGGCGGCTTGATGAGGCAGAAATTGAAGGGGTGGTGGGTTATATCCGCAGCGCCTTCATGCGGAGCCCCGAGCGCATGGCGGCTCAGCAGGAGACGGCGGCAACCACCACAGTGCCTGTGCTTAATAGCAGTAAGCGCGCCGGCAGTAGCGGGCGTGATATCTATAAACGTAACTGTTCCGCTTGCCATGGGGATAAGGGGAATGGCTCGACTTGGACGCAAAACGGGCTCAACCCACCCCCACGTGATTTCACCGCCGATGAAGCGCGCGCTTATCTAACCCGTGAACGGATGATCACTTCCGTAACGCACGGCCGTGAGGGGACAGCGATGGTCTCATTTAGCTCGCGCCTCTCCGCCGAAGAGATCGGGCAGGTGGTCGATTATATTCGCGGCGACTTCATGCGCATTGCCGGTGTGGCCGTGAGTGCTGAGGGTGAGCGCACACCGACTAACCGGCATGCGGCAACACCCCATGTGAGCAACCATGCCACTGCTCACCCCGAGCGTGAGACCACTGCGGGGGCGATGCCACTTGCAGCGGGGCAACATCAAGCACCAGCCCGCGCAGCAATCCCTTCATTGATTGAATCTGATATGACACTGCAACTGCCCCACGGCCTGGTCGGTGACGTGGCCGCCGGGCAAGCGTTTTATGCGGCCAACTGCGCCACCTGCCACGGTGTGCGTGGGGATGGCCATGGGCCACGCTCTTCATTTATCACCCCGCGCCCACGTAACTTTCTCGGTGAGCGTGCCCGTACCACATTGAATCGTCCCGCGCTGTTTCGCGCCATTGCCACCGGGCTGCCCGGTACGGTGATGCCGGCATGGAGTAAAGTGCTCAATAATCAGGAAATTGCCAATCTGACTGAGTTTGTCTTTCAGGCCTTTATTCAGCGCGAGAACACGGCTCAAACCCTTGCGCCGATAGCGGCGGAGGGCGATCTGCCGGGAAAGTCTCTGCCGTCATCAGTGGAGAGGTCGGTGGGTACCAGCACCACACCGGAGCAAGCGAGCCATCCGGCGCCGGAGTAAATACTGCGCCTGACAATGCATTTGGACGCAATGTCTACAACAACTACTGCTACTTTTGTCACGGTTACAGTGGGGATGCCAATACCCTTGCTTCAACCTACCTGAACCCGCCACCGCGTGACTTCACTGCGATGCGGCTTGAAGAACTTTCTCGTGAGGCGATGATTCGCAGCGTGGCTGATGGCCGTGAGGGGAGTGCGATGATGGCGTTTGATTCAGTGTTGAATCGCGCCGAAATCGAAGCGGTGGTCGATTATGTGCGCACGGTTTTTATTGCGGGCAACGGCATCAACACTCGCTACCACATCCCTGAAAATGGGTGGGAAAATCATCAGCGTTATGCGTCAGCCTTTCCATTTGCGACGGGCGAGATTGCGCTCGATGCACCGCTGGATCAGTTGACCCCGGAGCAGCGCACTGGGCGGCAGCTGTTTGTCACCTCTTGTGTGACCTGTCATGATCGCTCAAAAGTGAACGATGAAGGTGAATTGTGGAACCCGCGTGCCGTCTCATTTCCGCGCGGGGGTTACTCCAACAAAGCGGCGGTCTTAGATGGGGTGGCGGTAGCTTCCAAAATTGACGCACTCTCATCGGCGACGCCATTTTCACGGCATGAGATTGCCCCTCAAATTGAAGGGCTGACATCGCAAGAGCAGCTTGGAGAAGAAATCTTCCAAGCCAACTGCGCTTTTTGCCACGGCGCGACAGGCACCGGTCGTAACTGGGTGGGCAGCTTTTTACAGCCCCACCCCCGCGACCTGACGGATGCCGAAGCGATGCGTGGCATGACACATCAGCACCTTACAAAAGTGATTGCCGAAGGGCTGGCAGAGACCACGATGCCTGCTTGGCGCGGTGTGTTGAACGTTGATGAGATTGATGCGGTCGCTGCTTATGTGATGCGGGCGTTTGTGCCGCACGATGAATAGCTGCGGTAACCGGTCACAGTTTATGGTTTACAGCGGTGTTTTCCCACCTGTTCATAGCGTATCATTGCGGGTTGGGTTTTTAGAATGTTAAGCGAGATGTGCGATGAGTCGTCAGCAGATTAAAGTAGCCGTCGTTGGCGGCACAGGGTATACCGGTGTCGAGTGCCTGCGTCTGCTGGTGAATCACCCCAATGTAGAGCTTGTGGCGGTTACCTCGCGTGCTGAAGCGGGGCAGGCGGTATCGGCGCTCTATCCTAATCTGCGCGGCCATCTTGATCTCGCATTTACCGAACCTAAAGTGGAGGCCTTAGCGGCGGCCGATGTGGTTTTTTTTGCAACGCCTAACGGCACCGCGATGAAGATGGCACCCGCACTGTTAGAGGCGGGGGTGCGGGTGATCGATCTTGCCGCCGATTTTCGAATTAAAGATGTGGCATTGTGGCAACAGTGGTACGGCATGGAACACGCCTGCCCTGAGCTGCTGGATGAAGCCGTTTACGGCCTGCCGGAAGTGAACCGTGAAGCGACGCGCACCGCGCGCCTTGTCGCAAACCCCGGCTGTTATCCCACGGCTGTTCAGCTCGGTTTTCTGCCACTGATTGAAGAGGATTTGGCAAGCATAGATCACCTGATTGCGGATGTTAAGTCGGGCGTGAGTGGTGCAGGCAGGCAGGCGAATGTGGGTACGCTGCTGTGCGAGGCGACTGAAAGCATGCGTGCTTACGCGGTTGCTGGTCACCGTCATCTGCCGGAGGTAAAACAAGGGCTGGCCATTGCCGCCGGGGGCGAAACAGGGCTCACCTTTGTGCCGCACCTAGCACCGATGATTCGCGGTATTCACGCAACGCTCTACGCTAATGTGAGCGATCAAACGGTTGATTTGCAGGCGCTGTTTGAGCAGCGTTATCAAAATGAGCCGTTTGTGGATCTGTTGCCAGAGGGCGTGCTCCCAGAAACACGCTCGGTGAAGGGGAGCAACATGTGTCGCATCTCCGTAGTTCGCCCGCAAGGCGGAGATGTCGTGGTGGTGCTATCGGTGATCGATAACCTAGTGAAAGGGGCTGCCGGGCAGGCGATTCATAATATGAATATTATGTTTGGCCTCGATGAATGTGCCGGGCTTAATGCCGTCGGGTTAATGCCCTAAGCAGAATGAGTGGAATTCCTGAATTGATGAGCCAAGGTAGATAACGGATGGCCGCGAAAGGTTCAAAGCATGTTGTTGTGAGGCATCATCATCCACTAAAAAAGTCGCTGTGGTATTTTGTGATCGTAACAGTGTTGCTGGCCAGTGGTTGGTGGCTGTTTGATTATGGGCGTAGCCGAGCGGGGTTTGAAAGTGGCCAAGCGAGCGAAGAGCGAGATCGTTTGAGAGATCGTATTGAGCAGCTTGAAGGGGAGGTGATGACACTGCGCGCCCAAAAGGCGATTCATGAACACGCCCGTGAAATCGATCGTCACGCTTATGATCTGATTGATGATGCCCTGAAGGTGCAACAGAGTGAGTTGCTAGAGCTAAAGGAAGAGGTGATTTTCTATCGAGGCATTGTCGGTGCCGCTGATCAGGTGCGCGGCCTGCAGGTGCTGAGCTTTCGCCTTGAAGACAATGGCGATAAGCGGCATTTTCGTTACCGGATAATCTTGAATCAACTGGAGAAAAGCCAGCGGGTGGTCAAGGGGCGAGTGCGTCTAACGTTGATCGGTTTGCAAGCTAACACTCAAGTGGCGCTCTCTCATGCCGAGGTCACTAAAAGGGATAATGTGGGTGAGTTATTCCGTTTCAAATATTTTCAGGAGCTTGACGGTGACATTGTGTTACCAGAAGGGTTTGTGCCGTTAAGAATAAAAGTGAAGGCAAAATCGAGCGGCAAGCGGTCGAAATCGATCGAACGAATTTATAACTGGTCTGAGTTGGTGAGTGGAACCGCAGGTAAATTTTAAGGAGAAACGTGTTATGTGGGGTGGTGGAAAACAGAAGCCAGAGAAAGTAGATACTCTGATTGGGCAGAATACTGAACTGCGTGGCGATGTGATTTTTAGCGGTGGCCTACATGTGGACGGCAAGATCAAAGGGAGTGTGATCGCGGAAGAGGGTGATCCGGCGGTATTGGTGTTGAGCGAGCACGGCATGATTGAGGGGGAGATTCGTGTCCCTTATATTGTGGTCAATGGCGTTGTGATTGGCGATATTCATGTGCATGAGACGGCCGAGCTGGCGCCCCATGCTCGTGTGACCGGTAATGTTTATTACAACCGCATTGAGATGTCGATGGGGGCTGAAGTGAATGGCAACCTAGTTCATTTGGAAGAGTCTGCAAAAGTGCGTGAATCGGCACAACCGTCGGAGACGAAGGGGCTTTCACCAGAAGCTGAATCTAAATGACACCTTCTATTCTTGATTAAAAGAGTAGGGTATGCAATAATCACGAAAAATTAATGCGCGTTAAGGAATGAATCGATCATGAGTGCAGTATCTCCAGAGATGCCCCCTCCACCCCCTTCCCTGAATTTTACCGACAATGCGGCGGCCAAGGTGAAGAGTCTCATTGAAGAAGAAGGCAATGATGCGCTTAAGCTGCGCGTTTTTATCTCAGGTGGTGGTTGTTCAGGTTTTCAGTACGGCTTTACCTTTGATGAAGAGGTGAACGATGGGGACACGCTGGTTGAGAATGGTGGCGTGACGCTGCTGGTTGATCCGATGAGCTTTCAATACCTGACCGGCGCGGAGATCGATTACACCGAGGGTCTTGAAGGGGCGCAATTTGTGATCCGGAACCCGAATGCGACCACGACTTGTGGATGTGGGTCTTCATTCTCCGTTTAAGTTCATAAGTTAAGCGTAACGTGAAATAAAAAGGGAGCCATTGGCTCCCTTTTTATTTGTTTGGAACCTCTGACTGTAGGCTGACTATTTGAGCGCGCCGGGGTAAATCGCACCGAGTACCACGGGATGAGCCGCACCCGTTACAGCAGGCAGGTTGCCCGAGCGCATTGCCAGCCTCTCTTTGGCAAGCCAGGCGAAGGCGACGGCTTCTACCCAGTCTGCTGAAATGTCGAGCGCATAGGTTGTGGCAAGATGGCGAGGGGCAAGTTCAGCCTCTATTTTTTGCAGTAATGTTCTGTTGTGTGCCCCGCCGCCGCAGATGAAGGCCGCTTCACTATTTGGGCAGTGCTCTTTTATGGACAGCGCGATAGTGTGTGCAGTAAGCTGACAAAGTGTGGCTTGAACGGACTCAGGGGGAAGCGCCGGTTGCCCTTGCTCTAGTTGCCGCTCAAGCCATTCGATGTTGAAATGTTCACGCCCGGTACTTTTTGGAGGGAGGTGGCTAAAGAAAGGGTCTTGCAACATCCGTTGCAGCAACGCTAGGTTAATCTCGCCCCCTTTTGCCCATGCGCCGCCCTCATCGAAGGGTTGCTTGAGATGGCGCATCGCCCATCCATCCATCAAAATATTGCCCGGGCCGGTATCGAAGCCGCTGACAGTGGCGTCTGTGGTTGCAGGCAAGTGCGTGATGTTGGCGATGCCCCCTATATTGATAATCACGCGATCTTGTTGGTCTGAATGAAAAACAGCGCGGTGAAATGCAGGAACGAGTGGCGCCCCTTCGCCGCCAGCCGCAAGGTCGCGACGGCGAAAATCTGCAACGGTGGTGATGCCAGTATGTTCGGCAATGAGATTGGCATCCCCGAGCTGCAGTGAGTAACCACTCTCCGGGTAGTGTCGAACCGTCTGTCCATGGCTGCCGATGGCGGTAATCGCAGCGGCATCGATGCCTGCTGTTTGCAGTAACGCATTGGTGGCATCGGCAAAAAGATGACCCATTTGATGGTCTAGCATCAGCATCATGGTTAACTCATTGTGACACCCCTCACTTAACGTCAACAGTTGCTGGCGTAGTTTGGAATCAATCGGGTGGCTGTGAGTCGCGATGAGCGTCGGGCCATGGGTGAAGTCGACGAGTGCAGCATCGATGGCGTCGATACTGGTGCCAGACATCAGGCCAATGAAGAGAGAGCTCATAAGCGGGGACGGTTTTATTCGTTCAATGCAAGGGTGTTGCGTGTTAATGCATTGAGTTGAGCAAGATATGGGCGACTCTTCTGGTTGAAGTCTGCACGGTATTTTTTAGCCAGCGGGGCTGCATCTGGCAGCTTAACCGTCAGTGGGTTGCGCACTGCCCCATTGACCCTGAACTCGTAGTGCAGATGTGGCCCGGTGGCAAGGCCAGAGCTGCCGACATAGCCGATCACTTGCCCTTGCTTGACCCGTTTACCATGTTTTATGCCGCGCGCATAGCTGCGCATGTGGGCGTAGAGTGAGCTGTAGCGGCTGCCGTGCTGGATGATGATGGTTCTGCCGTAGCCCCCTTTGGTGCCGCGGTGGACGATTTTGCCATCGCCAGTAGCACGAATCGGTGTGCCGGGAGGGGCCGCGTAATCGACCCCTTTGTGCGCGCGAATCTTGTTCAGAACGGGGTGTTTGCGTTTTAGGTTAAAGCGCGAGCTGATGCGCGAAAACTCAACGGGTGTGCGCAGGAATGCTTTACGCATACTCTTGCCATCTGGCGAGTAATAATCGCTGTTGCCTTGGCTGTCAGTATAGCGAACGGCGCGATAGCTTTTGCCTCGATTATTAAATTCAGCGGCTAGGATTTTACCGTTGCGTAGCTTTTTGCCGTCAAGGTAGTGCTCTTCATAGACGACAGTAAAGCTGTCCCCTTTGCGAATATCGAGCGCGAAGTCGACATCCCAGCCGAAAATCCCCGCCAACTCCATGGTGAGGTTGTCCGAAAGCCCCGCTTTTTGGGCGCTTAAAAACAGAGAGCTATTGATGGTGCCGCTGCTGTGGGCGGTGCGAGTATCAATTTGATGCTTTTCAGTGCTGGCGGTGTAGCGGCCGGAGTCATCTGTGCGCAGTGTGATGTGTAGTGTTTCGGTCTGATCAATATCGTAGCTGAGTGCGGTAAGCTGTTTGTCATCGGTGGTCTTAAAGCGCAGCTTGTCACCAGGAAAAAGACGGGTCAGCACTTTTGCCTCTTTGCCTGATGCCAGTACCTGATGCAGCTGTTGTGGGCTAAGGCCAGCGCGGCTGAAGATGAGCGACAGGTTGTCGCCATTCTTAACTGTTAGGCTTTTCCATTTGCCGCTGGGCGGGGCAATGATGGCGTCTGCCTGATCGCTGCTGATTTCATTTTTAAGCGGCAATGCCAGCGGTTTCGAGATGTGAGCAGCGGCAGCGATCGTTCCCTCGGTGGTGTGACTGCTGACATCCCCAGTGACCGAGGGTTGCGCGTCACTGCGAATCGCCTCGGCATCATCGGAGATGATCAAAAGCGTTATCGCAAGCGAGATCACGCCGCCCGCAAGCATAAATAGATAGTGGTGCTTGCGTCTGTTGCGAGTCGGCGTTGCAGCCATCCTCGCCTTATAATCGCGCCCTATAATAGGTGAGTGCTTCACAAAATTCCCTTATCCATGTTTCGCGTACCTTATCGTGAGTCAGATCGCAGGTCAATTAACTGGCGCGGCGAAACTCGTATCTAAAAGTGATATTATCTCGCCACCTAGCCGTTAGGGTCATTGCTGTTAGGATGCTTTTCTTGCGCTAACCTCTGATTTATCGTGTAAGGCATGAAAATTCTTAAATTTTATAGTGTTTAAAGGGTGTGGAAATGGGAGCGATTAACGAAGCGCTTGAGTTGATTCAGCGTGGTGCGGAGGAGATTTTAGCGGATGGTGAGCTAGAAGCGCGTCTGAAAGAGGGGCGGCCGCTAAGGATTAAGGCGGGGTTTGACCCGACAGCGCCCGATCTACACCTTGGGCATACCGTGCTGCTTAATAAGCTGCGCCAATTTCAGGAGCTTGGGCATGAGGTCATGTTCCTGATTGGCGATTTCACCGGCATGATCGGTGACCCTACCGGTAAAAATGTGACCCGTAAGCCGCTAACGCGTGAGCAGGTGCTCGAAAATGCACGCTCTTATAAAGCGCAGGTGTTCAAAATTCTTGACCCAGAGAAGACCCAGGTGATGTTTAATTCCGAATGGATGGGGAAGATGAGCGCTGCTGATCTGATTCAATTAGCCGCAAAACATACGGTTGCGCGGATGCTGGAGCGGGATGATTTCAGTAAGCGCTATAAAGGTGGGCAGCCGATCGCGATTCATGAATTTCTTTACCCCATGGTGCAGGGGTATGACTCGGTAGAGATGAAAGCTGATGTTGAGCTGGGTGGCACAGATCAGAAATTCAACCTCTTAGTAGGGCGTGAGCTGCAGAAGCATTATGGGCAAAAGCCGCAGATCGTGCTGACCATGCCTATTTTAGAGGGACTGGACGGGGTGCAGAAGATGTCCAAGTCACTCAATAATTACATCGGGATCAACGAGCCGCCGAATGAGATGTTTGGCAAGATTATGTCGATCTCGGATGAGTTGATGTGGCGCTACTTCGAGCTGTTGAGTTTTAGGGCGCTTGGCGAGATCGAACAGTTTCAGCAGCAGGTCAAAGCAGGGGCAAATCCACGGGATATTAAATTTCTGCTGGGAGAAGAGCTCGTGGCTCGTTTTCACAGTGAAGCAGAGGCGACGAAGGCACGAGAGGCGTTTATTGCCCGTTTTCAGAAGGGCGCACTGCCGGATGAGATCCCGGAGCAGGCGATCAATATTGAAGGTGTGGGTTTAGCCATTGCTAATATATTAAAAGAGGCGGGGCTGACCAAGAGTACCTCCGAGTCGATTAGGATGATCAAGCAGGGCGCGGTAAAGCTAGATGGCGAGCGTGTCGAAGATGGCAAGCGTGAAATGGCCGTCGGCTCTGAGCATATCTATCAAGTGGGCAAGCGGCGTATCGCAAAGATCGCACTGGCTAATTGAGTGCGGCGAGAAGTAAGCTTAAAACACCTGCTTATTATTGAATAAACTGCTTGCGTGTTTGTTGTGAGTGGGTATAATTCGCGCTCTGGTTTGGCGATGGGTTGTTTTAAGTGCTCATTGTTTCG
>JALSHQ010000385.1 GCA_026982145.1 Gammaproteobacteria bacterium
TATCGCACGCATCCGCATATATAAAGAGGTCTATCCATGTAATTACTTATAGCAGAGATTCCAGTGTAAATGACGATAAAATGACGGGGGAGAACAATAAAGAGTTGACATCTCACAGAACCCTACCATTTTCATACTAGGTTGGTGTACACTCAGGCTATCTGCAGGTTTTGGTATAGGCGGTTTTTGTTGACCCTCTCCAGCGCACCACCTGAGTAACATAGCTTGAAGCTGCAGACTTTAGATTGATGATGTTTAACAGAATAAAAAAGGTGAGTGTAATGGCAACAGGTACAGTTAAGTGGTTCAATGATTCAAAAGGCTTTGGTTTTATCGCTCAAGACAATGGTGGCGATGACGTATTCGTTCACTTCAGAGCAATTTCTGGTGATGGCTTCAAGACCCTTACAGAAGGTCAAAAAGTTAGCTACGAAGTAGAGCAAGGTCCTAAAGGCCCTTCTGCTGCAAACGTAGTACCTGAATAACGGCTAACCGCCCTATTCAGTATTATTAAAGAGAACCTGGCGATGCTGGGTTCTCTTTTTTATTCCACACTGAATAATTCATTTGCACCGATTAGCCTTACCGCATATTAGTGGTGCGGTTTAGTCGTCTTCGCATCCAACAGCCTGCCACTTCAAATAACAGGCGACCCCAAAGGAGAAACCCCATGCGTCTATATAAAGAGGCCGCGCTGGCGATATTATTAATGTTTGGTTTTAGTGTTGCTCATGCGGGCGATATCACCAAAAGTGTTGAAGCGGTTAACCTTGAAAAAGCTGCGCTACAAGGTCAAGTCGTCACTATCCACGGCACCGTTACCAAAGCCAACAACGGCATCATGAAGCGCAACTTTATTCATATCGAAGATGGCAGCGGTGAAGGTGAAACAGCCAGTTTAATCATCACCAGTGAAGAGACTGCCAAACCAGGCGACAAGGTGATTGTGACAGGCACCGTTGCACTCGACACTGACTTTGGCTTCGGTTACCTCTACCCGCTGCTGGTTGAAAAAGCATCGTTCAAGCAAGCTGGTGATGCGTCAACCCCGCACGCCAAATCACACGACCACTAAGAATTGATCGTTTCCTGCGGCCGCCCCTCTTAGGCGGCTGCAGGAATTGCCCTTCGTACAAAAAATGATAACCCATGCCGATGTCATCATCATCGGTGCCAGCGCCTCAGGGCTAATGTGCGCCATCGAGGCCGGTAAGCGTGGCCGCAACGTGGTTGTGCTTGATCATGCCAACAAGGCTGGCAAAAAAATATTGATGTCGGGTGGTGGCCGCTGCAACTTCACCAACTACCATATTGATGCTGAGCACTACCTCTCGCACAACCGCCATTTCTGCAAGTCAGCATTGAGCCGCTTTACTCAGTGGGATTTTCTGGCGCTGATCGATAAATATCAGATCCCATTTCATGAACGCAGCCATGGCCAGCTCTTCTGCGATGAGAGTGCAAAAGATATCCTCAACATGCTGCTCAGTGAAGCACGTAAAGCGAATGTAACACTACAGCTCAATACCGAGATCAGCGCCATTAGCCAGCACACTGGCCACGGCTTTAACCTGCGTACCCGGTCAGGTCATTATCATTGCAGATCACTCGTTATCGCGAGCGGCGGGCTTTCCATCCCCAAAATAGGTGCCACCCCATTTGGCTACCAACTTGCGAAGCAGTTTGGGGTCAAGGTATGGCCCACCCGTGCCGGGCTAGTGCCCTTCACACTCCAACCCAGTGATAAGGCACAACTCGCCGAGCTCTCAGGGATCGCCATCGATAGCCATGTCAGCACTCATCAGCAAGGTTTTAGAGAGAACACCCTCTTCACCCACCGAGGCCTCAGTGGCCCTGCAATCTTACAGCTTTCATCCTATTGGCATACCGGTGAAACTATCACGATTGACCTCTGCCCAGAAGTGGCCATTCTTGATGAGCTGAAAAGCTTGCAACAACAACGCCCAAAGCTTCAACTGAACAACGCGCTCCATCACTGGCTGCCTAAGCGGGTAATCAGCACGCTGCTAAAAGGCCTCCCGCTTGAGGAACCGTTGCTATCACTCGCACCACACCAGCTAGATGAAATTGACGCTCTCATTCATCACTGGAAAATCATACCTAATGGCACAGAAGGGTACCGCACTGCTGAGGTCACTATCGGCGGCGTCGATTGTAACGCGCTTTCATCCAAAACAATGGAGAGCAAGCAGGTCACTGGGCTTTTCTTTATTGGTGAGGTGGTTGATGTTACCGGCTGGCTGGGCGGCTATAACTTCCAATGGGCCTGGTCATCTGGCTGGTGTGCCGGGCAGTATGTATAAACAGGTTAGCGTTGGTTTTTTATTTTTGATTCACCTTCAATATATTGCTCCACTCGATTTCGCCCTCCATCTTTCGCCTGATAAACGGCCATATCCGCCCGAATAAACAGCGAATCAAGGTCCCCACCAACCACAAGCTCTGCAACCCCGATGTTCACAGTGACCACTAGACCCGCCGGCTGAGATTCCTCGATAAACTTACGCAGCACGTCAGCCTTCACCACCGAATCAGACTGGCTACAATGTGACAGCAGCATCACAAATTCTTCACCACCAAAGCGTGCCACTTCGCGTCGAAAGAGACCTCTTCAACCGCCCCAGAGGTCAATATAATGGTTAACGCATTACCCACAAGGTGATGCTCTCGAAA
The DNA here is from genome assembly GCA_026982145.1 of Gammaproteobacteria bacterium. Taxonomy (GTDB): domain Bacteria; phylum Pseudomonadota; class Gammaproteobacteria; order SZUA-140; family SZUA-140; genus SZUA-76. The sequence continues at coordinate 2,695 of JALSHQ010000385.1, forward strand.
GCACAGCAGAAACAGCTCCGCCCCAACATCATCCAGATGGCGGGACACAATAATAAAATCAAACTGGCGATGATTGTCCAGTGCGAGTGCTTCACTGCCCGTTTGACAGATAACGCAAGCTACCCCGATCTCGGTAAGCACGCTTTCTAACATCTTTCGGTTATATTTTGAGCTCTCTACAATCAGTGCATTAATTGACATCGCGGCAAACCTAAGTTTTAGCTAAATTCTTATTCTTCGCCTCACATCTCGCCCATCCCCAGAGATCACAAGGCACATATACCCTACTATCGGAAATGTTTTATAAAAATTTGAAATTTTATAAAAAAAGGGGGATTTGCACGAAAAATATGACCCGAACTAGAGAGCCCGGCGCTTTCATGCACCCAATGAATTCGCCCCTGTTTTTAACAAGCCTTGTGGCAAAAGGCCCTCAGAAGGTGATTGCTAATAACCACTTTCTGCTATCGCTAAGAAACCTCTGATTTATCACTTTTCATACGGTCTGAAGTGACAGCGCCATCTTTTGGTGTGCTATCCCAGCATCCATAAAGGCGACACTAGTAACCTCAAAACCAAAACGTTGATAAAAAGGGATAGCCGTCAGCTGCGCATCCAGTTCGACACGGGCAAGTTGAGCATCACGCGCAGCAGCAATCACCACGGTCATCAGCTGGCTACCAATGCCCCGCCCGCGCCACGCCTTCAGTACCGCCATGCGCCCGATTTTTCCATCAGTCGTCATGCGCGCGGTGGCGAGCGCCGCATCGCCACTCAGTGCCAGCAGATGGGTGCAATGTTCATCGAGGCCGTCCCATTCCAGTTCAACGGGTACCTGTTGCTCTTCGATAAAGACGGCTTCACGAATGGGGCAGATCAGCGCCTGCGCTTCAACCCACGTCACAACCTCAATCCTGATCATTTTCAAAATAGAGGTGTCCATCGTTATATAACCGACAGAGCAGGGCGCCGTTCTCATTTGATCTCAACAGCCCACCCCACGCTTCAGCACTGTGCTCACGTTGGTCGCACAATTGATAGACTGCCGCATTTGTCGCGCCAGCTAGCGGCTCTATTCTCCCCGCCACAAAGAGCAGCATTGACGCCCCCTCGGCCGTGCAGGCAAAACGACTCAACTCACACCGCCAGAGTTTTTCACCCTGTTGAAAGCGGCTCAAAAAGGCATCAACACTCATAGGCTGCCGTTGAGGCTCGGCATCATCACCGCTCTTAGACGCAGTCACCACTTGCCCAAACCAGCGGGCAATGTCCTGATCTGACACTGGCATCTGCTTAATAATATTGCGCACATGTTGCAGTGAGGCGGCGCTAATTTCACCGGGGTGTTGCTGAAGCACCAAATCTGGATCTCGATAGTGACGCGTGGGCAGCCGCTCTTCTGCCAGATAATCCACAAAGCTTGTGATCAAGTCACGCTCCACAGGCGCCCGAAAACCGATGGAGTAGGTCAAGCTCTCTTCCAGGGCAACACCGTGGTGAGTCACGCCCGGCGGCAGGTAGAGCATGTCCCCAACCTCCAGCTCCCAGCTCTGCTCGGCTTCAAAGTGCGCTAAGATCTGTAGATCAATCCCCTCAATCAAATCCGCCTCATTCACCTCTGCGGTCGATATCTGCCAACGCTTACGCCCTAATCCTTGCAATAAAAAAACATCGTATTGATCAACATGAGGCCCAACCGAGCCTCCGACCGGCGAATAGCTCACCATCATGTCATCAATGCGCCAGTTGGGGATAAAACGAAACGACTCCAACAGTTGTGCCAGCAGCGGCACATATTGATGCACTTCCTGAATTAGCAATGTCCAGTGGCTCTCGGGGAGTTCAGAAAACAGGCTCTCATCAAACGAGCCGTGGCGCAGTTGCCACGGTGCTGCATCATCGTTCGCTGCACGGCCGATGCCACTATTTTCAATGATCAAACGAGATTCGATGCCCGCTTCGCACGCCATTCCTGCGATCTCATCTGGCAAGAGTGGTGTCTTAAAAGCGGGAAATGCCGCTTTAATGAGCAATGGTTTTTTTTGCCAGTAATCACTCAAAAATGTCTCGGCACTCATCCCTGCTGGCAAAGGAAATTCTTTCACTGCCCACCTGCCATCTGAACATTAAACAGAGGCCACAGCGTCATCACCGAATGACCTTATAGCAGGGAGTATAAACCGTACCCGGTAGTTTCATGCGCTGCTGAGAAACGAATGAACTGAGCAGTGCATCGAGCCGTGCCATGATGTCGGCATCGCCATGAATCTCAAAGAGACCATGCTCTTCAATGGCGCGAATGCCATCATCTTTCACATTTCCGGCCACGATGCCGGAGAAAGCACGCCGGAGGTTAGCCGCCAGTAGATGCGGCGCCTGATTTTTATGCAGCGCCAAATCACGCATGTTTTCATGCGTAGGTTCAAAAGGGCTTTGAAAAGCAGGCTCAATTTTCAGCAACCAGTTAAAATAATAAGCATCACGCCTATCAACTCTAAAACGGCGCACGGCTTCGATGCCTGCGGTAATTTCTCGTGCGACCTTGACTGGATTACCAATAATAATTTGATAGCGTGCCTGTGCTTCCGCTCCCAGCGTTGCCTCGATGAATTGATCGATCTGTTCAAAGTAGGCCTTGGCACTTTCTGGGCCGGTTAGGATCATTGGAAACGGCATCGCTTTATTTTCTGGGTGCAACAAAATCCCGAGCATATAGAGGATCTCTTCCGCCGTGCCCGCGCCTCCGGGGAAGACGACAATCCCATGAGCGGTGCGCACAAAGGCCTCCAGCCGTTTTTCGATGTCGGGTAAAATGACCAGATTGTTAACAATAGGATTGGGGGATTCAGCCGCAATAATGCCCGGCTCAGTGAGGCCGATATACTGGCCATCCGCAATGCGCTGCTTGGCATGACCAACCGCCGCCCCTTTCATTGGCCCCTTCATTGCGCCCGGACCACAGCCGGTGCCCACATCAATGCCGCGCAAGCCCATTTCATAGCCGACCACTTTCGTGTAGTCGTACTCATGCCGACTGATGGAGTGCCCCCCCCAGCAAACCACTAAGTTAGGCTTGGTGCGTGGGTGCAGAATGTTCGCATTACGCAGGATATGAAAAATGGCATTGGTGATCCCTTCTGAGTCAGTCAGATCAAAGGCTGGGTTGCCCTCTATTTCGTCGCTCACGTAGATGATGTCACGCAGCACGGCAAACAGATGCTCACTAATCCCTTTAATCATTTTGCCATCAACAAAGGCGCTCGGCGGCGCATTTGTGACCTCCAGCTTAATCCCACGCTCCTGCTGGATCACACGAATATCAAAATCGGGGTAGCGCTCCAGCAGTACCTTGCCATCGTCAAGATCACTGCCACAATTGAGCACGGCCAACGAGCAGTTACGAAAAATGGTATATAGGCCACTTTGGCTACGATCCAGCAGCTTGCTGACCTCCACTCTTGAGAGCACATCCATATGCCCCTGTGGGGTAATTCTGGCATCGACGACTTCATCTATCATTAGCTATTTCTCACTCACTCGTTATTCTGTTATTGAATTTAGATGGCCATTTTACTTTAAAGCTGAAGGCAGCTCAGCTTGTCAGTGACAACCGCTCAAAGCACTTACCTTTTCTCGGCTTTCATGATAAAGTCCCTTACCTGAGCATAGCGCTCAACTATTTTAACCACCCAAACTTTAAAAGGTTTATCGCAATGAACGTAGATCAACATCTGAAAGTAGCACAATGGCACATCGAACAGGCAAGATTGCATGCCACTAAAGAAGGTTACAGCTGTGGTTGCCCGGCCAACACACACGACCAAAAAGCAATTGATGCGGTTGAGTCTGGCCTGATCGAAGAAGAGACCGCCTGCGCAACCAGCTAATTCGACTGTCAGGGAATTTTTCTGACATCCGTTTAAAACCCGTCCTGCGTGACGGGTTTTTTATGGCGCTAGATTCCTCATATGATCAGCAGTCTTCCACAACGACTGTTTCAAGTGGTCGCACAACATCGGCTCCAGCGCCATTTCATCCAGCGCTAACGACATGCATAACATCCACGCATCCCGTTCCGCTTCACCAATGGCAAAGGGCAGGTGGCGCGCGCGCAAACGAGGATGACCATACTTCTCAATGTAAAGCCCAGGGCCGCCCAGCCATCCAGAAAGAAACATGTAGAGCTTTTCGCGCGAACCATCCAGGCTTTCAGCATGCATCTTACGAATCCCCTGCGCTTCAGGCCGGCTCTCCATTAGGTCGTAGAAACGGTTCACTAAACGACGCACCCCCTGATCTCCACCCAAGCGCTCATAATGGCTCATTTGCATCACGGTCATTTTATGCACAGATATTTAAAAGCCGCTATTTTACCTGAAAAGCAGCTGATGAACAGATCCTTCCTTCGCGATTCACAATCAATTTCACCGGCACATTGCCCAAATCAAACTATAAAAAAAACCCTGCCAGAATGGCAGGGCTTTTCAATCAACCTGATTCAAACCGCTAGTGCAGCTTCAGCAATGCACGCTCAACCACTTTGGCTGGCAGTGGGATATAACCATCTTTTATCACCACATCTTGGCCAATTTTCGATAACACCATTTTGAAAAACTCTTTTTCTAGTGGCTGCAGTGGCTTGTTTGGGTGCTTGTTTACATAGACATAAAGAAAGCGTGACAGCGGGTACGAGCCATTGGATGCATTTTCAGGCGTCGCATCAACAAATGGCTTGCCCGGTTTTTTACTGATGGCAAGCGCCTTAACGCTAGAAGTTTTATAACCGATGCCTGAGTAGCCAATGCCATTAATGGAAGAGCTCACCGACTGCACGACAGAAGCAGACCCCGGCTGTTCATTCACATTGTTTTTAAAGTCACCTTTACACAGCGCTTTCTTTTTAAAGTAGCCGTAGGTACCCGAAACAGAGTTGCGCCCATAAAGCTGGATGGTTCGATTCTGCCACCCGCCACTCAAGCCGAGCTGCCCCCAGCGGGTGATATCCTCTTTTCCTTTGCATTTTCGGGTGGAGGAGAATACAGCATCGACATCCGCAATGCTCAACGCTTGAATGGGGTTGTCTTTATGAACAAAAACTGCCAAAGCATCAATCGCAACCGGGATCGCAAGCGGCTTATAGCCGTGGCGTTTTTCAAATGACTGGATCTCTTTTCCCTTCATTTTACGACTCATCGGCCCAAGGGTTGCCGTGCCTTCGGTCAGTGCCGGGGGCGCTGTTGATGAACCTGCGGCCTGAATCTGAATATTCACATTGGGGTAGAAGCGTTTGTACTCTTCTGCCCACAGTGTCATCAAATTTGCTAACGTATCCGAGCCCACACTGGAGAGATTGCCAGAGACACCACTGGCACGTTCATAACCGGGCAGATTAGGGTCAAGCTTCGCACCTGCCGCGATAGCTGAACTTGTCGTCACAACGGCCATCAGGCTCGCCAGTGCAATAGAGAGTGTTTTCAGTTTCATTTAATGTTGCTCCTATGAGGATTTTAGCCCGCGAATTGAAACTCAGTTTCAGATTCGATGCGGCTATTATTGACCGGGTTGGTGTCAATGGTATGAACGATATGTGACAGTTTGATGACAGGTAATAAAGCAACGTTATTTTTCTGGCCTACAAACTCGGTCAAGTGGGAAATAACAGCAGAACTCACTCCCCTTTTCAATTTGGCTCTTAATCTCCAGTCGCGCGCCGTGGCGATCTAGCACGTGCTTTACGATCGCGAGCCCCAACCCAGTGCCACCGCTCTCTCGTGAGCGCCCAGCATCGACACGGTAAAAACGCTCGGTCAAACGCTGAATGTGATGGGGTGCGATGCCAATGCCGCTATCCCTAACACAAAAAACAGCACCGTCTTCCTGCGGCTGACACGTGATGGTGATCGCACCTCCAGCAGGTGAATAGCGCACCGCATTGGCAACTAAGTTTGAGAACGCGCTGTGCAGCTCTTTTTCATCCCCCTTCAGCCAGATATCAGGCACAACATCTAGGCTAATGCGATGCCCACCACCGCTCAATATAAGCGCCTCATCATAAACCGTCGAAATCACTGCGGACAATGAAACTGGGGGGTGGTCCCGCAGGTTATCATCTGCCTCTAGCCTTGAGATCATTAGCAGGTCATCCACAATACTCAACATGCGCATATTGTGTTGCTGCATATGACCGAGTGAGCGCCGCCACGCTGCCAGCGTTTCGTTGTCATCGGCGTCGGTTATCGTCTCCAGCGTGCCCGTCAGCACGGTTAACGGGGTGCGCAGTTCATGCGAAACAT
>JALSHQ010000386.1 GCA_026982145.1 Gammaproteobacteria bacterium
GTATCTTGAATGCCGGGTAGCTGCACGACGATGCGGTTTTCACCCTGCTGCTGCACCACCGGTTCAGCAACACCCAACTCGTTTACACGGTTACGCAGCGTAATCACATTTTGCTGGAGCGCCATTTTTTTAGTTTCGCGAAGCTCTTGATCGCTGATGGTCACCACAAGAAAAGCATCGCCGCCTCGCTCTTCCGGCTCCAGTAGTAGGCGCGGGAACTCTTTGCGGATGATGGCGGTGCCCGCACCACGGTCTGCTGTGTTACGAAATTTAATCTCAATGGAGTGGCCACTGCTGGTCTTAGCAATCGAGAGATAACGCACTTTTTCGCCACGTAAAATAGAGCGTAAGTCACTCACATAACGCTCACCCGCTTGGCGCAGTGCGGCCACCATATCCACTTCCATCAAGAAGTGAACACCACCTCGAAGATCCAGCCCGAGGTACATCGGCGCGGCGTTTAACGCGCTCAGCCAGTCAGGTGTCGCAGGCGAGAGGTTGAGTGCCGAGACATAGTTATCACCCATCTTTTCATCGATAAGGTCCTTAGCCTGCAGCTGATCTTCAGTGTTATTAAAACGAATCAACATTCCGCGAGGCACCATTTCAAAGGACTTATACGGAATCGCTTCGCCCTTCAGGAGCTCTGTGACCAGTGCTTTGCTCTCATCATTCACTGGCGCACCGCGCAGGGGCGAAACCTGCACTGCGGGATCATCCCCATAGAGATTAGGGAGTGCGTAGAGCAGACCAGTCAAGATCACTGCGGCGATCAGGAAGTACTTCCAAACGGGGTATTGATTCATCGTCAATCAGCCTTTACTTGCGACAGTGCTTTTTATGCTTTTCCTTTCATCGTGCCTTTAGGCATCAATGATGATACGGCACTACGCTGCACCTTGATCTCTAAGCCATTGGCGATATCTAGGCCGACAAAGCTCTCCTCCACGCTGATGATCTTGCCGAGTATGCCGCCTGAGGTGACCACTTCGTCCCCTTTGGCCAACGCGGCAACCATGGCGCGGTGCTCTTTGCTACGCTTCATCTGAGGCCTTAGTAACAAAAAGTAAAAAATTATAAAGATCAGTATCAATGGCAGTAGTCCCATCAGGCCTTCACTTCCACCTGCCGCTGCACCTTCTGCCCACGCATCATTAATAAAAAAGCTCATTTTCGCCCTTCTCCTATCAAAACCAATAATTCAACAGCGCAGCATTATGACACAGGCGGCACGGCTTGCGAGCGTTTTGCGTAAAATTCCGTGACAAATTGTGCCAATTCGCCTGCCTCAATCGCATCCCGCAAACCTGACATAACCACCTGATAGTAAAAAAGGTTATGAATGGAATTAAGCGTCGCGCCCAACATTTCGTTGGTCGCCGCTAGGTGGCGTAGATAAGCTCGGCTGTAGTTTTTGCAGGTGTAGCACCCACAACGCGCATCAAGCGGCTGAGTGTCTTCACGATATTGTGCGTTACGAATACGCACTACCCCACTGTGGACAAAAAGGTGGCCATTGCGTGCATTGCGCGTTGGCATCACGCAGTCGAACATATCAATGCCGCGACGCACTGCCTCGACGATATCTTCCGGTTTGCCCACGCCCATTAGATAGCGCGGTTTAGCGGCGGGCATTTGCGGTGTGGTGTGGCTTAAAATCCGCATCATGTCGGCTTTGGGTTCACCTACAGAAAGCCCTCCGATCGCGTAACCATCGAAGCCAATGTCGATGAGCTCTTGTAGTGAACGGTCTCGCAGCCGCTCATACATGCCGCCCTGAATAATGCCAAAGAGCGCCGATGTTGCGCCACTGTGCGCCGTTTTACTGCGTACAGCCCAACGCAGAGAGAGCTCCATCGATGCCTGCGCTTGTTCTTCCGTTGCCGGATGCGGGGTGCACTCATCAAAGATCATCACTACATCGGACCCCAGCGCACGCTGCACTGCGATTGACTCCTCCGGCCCCAAAAAAATTTTATCGCCATTCACGGGCGAACGGAAAGTCACCCCCTCTTCCGTAATTTTACGCAGCTCGCCTAGGCTGAAAACCTGAAACCCCCCTGAGTCTGTCAAAATCGGGCGCTGCCAATGCATAAAATCATGCAAGCTGCCGTGAGCCGCGACAATTTCAGTTCCCGGGCGCAGCATCAAGTGAAAAGTATTGCCTAAAATAATATCGGCACCGGTTTCTCGCACCGCCTCAGGCGTGACTGATTTTACGGTGGCGCAGGTGCCTACCGGCATAAAAGCAGGTGTTTCCACCTCACCACGCGCAAAGTTTAAACGCCCGCGCCGCGCCGCGCCATCACTGCCCAACAACTCAAACTGCATCTTCTTCTATCCTTCAGATATTGCTTCTTTTGATGGCGTAATAAACATCGCATCACCATAACTATAAAATCGATAACGCGCTTCAATGGCATGTTGGTATGCGGCCAGTATATTTTTCTGGCCACCAAAAGCACTTACTAACATAAGTAAAGTCGACTCTGGCATATGAAAATTAGTCACTAGTGCATCGATACTTTTAAAACGATAACCGGGATAGATAAAAATATTGGTCTCTCCACTAAACGGCTGTGGCAAGCCACTTTGAGCCGCCGTTTCGAGACTGCGCACAACGGTGGTGCCCACTGCAATCACCCGTCCGCCACGCTGGCGGGTGGCGATGACTGCATCACATGTCGCTTGGGGCACCTCTGCATATTCGTAATGCATCTCGTGCGCTGCAATATTATCGACCCGTACCGGTTGAAAGGTGCCCGCCCCAACATGCAGCGTCACTGCTGCTTGCCTGACTCCTTTAGCACTGATCTCATCTAACAAGGCCTGATCAAAATGAAGCCCCGCCGTCGGCGCTGCAACCGCACCGGGGTGTTTTGCAAACACCGTCTGGTAGCGCTGCTTGTCGAGCGCCTCATCTGGCCGCTCAATATAGGGGGGTAAGGGGATGTGGCCTATCGCCTGCAGCACTTCAAGCGCGCTGCGTTTATCGTTCAGGCGCAGATGATAAAATCCATCTTGGCGCGCAACCACTTCAGCGTTAACTCCCTCATCACCCAGCCGCAACTGACCGCCGACCTTAGGTGCTTTGCTGGCTCGGATCTGTGCCAGCACCTCTCGCTCACCGATGATTCGCTCCAACATCACTTCAATCCGCCCTCCACTCACTTTACTGCCAAAAATACGCGCTGGAATGACACGGGTATTGTTGAATACCAACAAGTCATCTTCATTTAATAGCGACAGTAACTCCGTAAATTGTTGATCACTCCATCCGCCTGTCTCACCATTTAGCGTAAGTAGGCGACTTTGGCTACGCGCAGCGAGAGGCTGCTGCGCGATCAGCTCCGTAGGAAGATCAAAACTAAAATCAGAAAGCTGCATCATCTTTACTCTCGTCACACCTTAAACATTGTTCACTGAATTTACAGACGTTGTTTGCTTGTAACATCACGTCGATCACTTGTATAATCCGCCCTGCACTCAAATGCCGGGGTGGCGGAACTGGTATACGCGCCGGATTCAAAATCCGGTGGTTTTACGACCATGAGAGTTCGAATCTCTCCCTCGGCACCATTATCCATATCTCCACTGTTTGCAGTTAAAACAGCGCCCAGACAAGGCGCGCAATGATAGCATAAGCGGACTGATCGATTTCAATCACATGCTGTGGGTGAAGCAACCTTTCACTATCACTTTTCCTGCGCTAGATGTCGCCGTTATTAAGCCGTCTTCCAAAACTACAACAGCAATCCAATAAAATAAAAAGCAACCCATAACGCCACTGGTAGGCACCATTGAATAGCGGGGGGAGCGCCCATCTGTGGCAGCAAAACTTCGTGCTGTGGTGTTTTTATTGCCCGCTCAGTGACGGCGTGAAATACTCTGGCGGCAAGCAAACCGACACTATCAAGCTGACGAGGTATCTGCCGTTTATCGGGAAGATGATGAGCCATCATCGCCTGCACTTCACTCATGGCATCAAACACCAAAACCGTGCGCAGCGCCACAACCTCTGCTTTAACGCCCACCACTTGCAGTGGTCGAGCAAAAAAATAGATCGCGCTCAGTAGCTGGTCACGTGAAAGCGCACGCAACAAAAGATTAACCGCGACTATCACCAAAATGAGTGCCAGCACACGTTGCAGGCCACTCGAAACCCCCTCAATGGTAGGTAACCAAGCAGACCATGCCGGCCACTGAATGATTGGGGTGCCGGGGGTAAACCAGCAGTAAACCAGCAGAATTGAGAACAGGAACCAGCGCATTCTCCGTAACATCATCCATGCTGAATGCAGATGAGCACCACCGAAGCGACTATAAAATAGTGCCAATCCCAAGGCAGAGAGAAGCAATATAGACAGAGAGGGAAAAGCAAGTGTGACGACAAAAACCAGAAAACAGGCGATCAAAATAACGGGTTGGGGCTTGAGCATAATCTACAACCGAGCAACGGCCACGAGCAATATCACAGCATGAATAGAAGTGCCCGATTCTACGCGATACGCTCGATTAATTCATGAGCATCTTTTTTCTGCTCATCATTGCCATCATTCACCACTTCTTCAAGAATGCCTTTTGCACTCTCGCTATCACCCATATCAATATATGCTCTAGCAAGATCTAGCTTTGTGCCCACTTCATCTTCTGCCGAAAATAGCTCACTGTCATCTAGGTCACCCAGATCATCATCGAGGTCAGACAACCAGTCATCGTCGCCTGAACCTGACTCATCTAGCCCGGAAAAAAGATCTTCTTCAATTTCATTATCAATATCCGCTACAGATCCAGCGGTATCTTTAACCTCTGAAACCGTATGATCTGTCGAAACGTCTGTTAGTGCATCGTCCGTAGCAACGCTATTTTCAACTGCAGCGATCTCCGGTGCATCACCGAGTTCGAGATCATCACCTAGACTAGGCTCAGCGCTGCCGGATTTTGCTGGCTGTTCGGTTTCAAACTCCAGATCATCCACGCCAGCAAGCTCATCATTATCAAAAGAAACGGCGGTATCACCCTCATCAAGAGCCCGTTCATCACTGCTTGAAAGGTCGAGTGTATTCTCATCATTGAGTTCAATAGTGTCACCTGCCGTCGTATTAGGCTCAACACTTTCCTCGAAGGTAAGCTCTTCTGATATATCCGACAGGTCAAGCACATCATCGGCGCCCGACTCGATCCCAGAATCAAATTCAGATTCACCATCCGCTCTGTTTTTGCTATGACCCGGCTCATTTTTCTGATCATCAACATCAAGGCTTGGCTGCCCAGCCGACTCATCATTCGAAACCATCTCCATCGCTGAATCAAGACTGGCTTCAAGGTCGCCAAGATCACCCTGCGCATCAAATACGTCGTTTAACCCATCACCATCAAGCGCATCTAATTCATCACTGCTCACATCAGAAAACGGGTTATCACTCTCTTCTGAAGGCGCAGCTGACGTTGAAGAGGCTCCATCGTCAACCAGATCCAGATCACCAAGGTCGAGGTCACCACCAAGGTCTGGCAGGTCAATGTCAAGCTCGCCGCTAACGCCCGTGCTATCGATAACCGCATCGACCTCATCATTAAAAAGCAGGCTTGTCGGCGCAATTTTACGCCCCATTTCTGCTACATTTTTCCAGAGCGGGTGGCTACCCTCTCCTAATGAGCTGCGTAGGCGCTCCGCTTGCTCAACAAAAGCATCCTTTTTATCACTAGCGCAGTAAACTTCTAGCAATTTAACTTGCAAATCATGGCGCTCTGGCTCGTTCTGTACGGCTTCATTCAATAACTCTTCTGCTTTATCGAAGCGACGATATGCTAAGTAAACGTCCGCCTCAGCAAGCGCATCGATTTCATCATCATCACTGACATTCATCCCGCCTGAGCCAGCGTAATCAGGAATCACATCATTGAGTACCGACTCAACAGCTTCATCACTGGTCGCATTCTCCATCTCTTCAGCCGCATCAAAAGGTGTTACATCACTGTCAAAGTCAGATATCGCTTCCTCAATGGCCGCTGCCTTGCGACGACGCATCACTAATGCAGCAACAAGCAGTCCAATAACCCCGAGTCCACCCAATACAATCATTGGATCAACCCCACCCAGCATTGCACCAACACTCGCCAGTAAACCACCCACCATCGCGAGTGCTTCGTCAACCATAGAGGTTTCTACTGGGGGCATAGGAGGAACCGCAACCGGCGGAGAAGTCGCCTTTGGCTCGGCTGTAGCGCTAACTTCAGTGGGCTGAGTATCATTTAAGGTCGTATCTGAACCCGGCGCTTCTTCCACAATTTCTACTGCATCAGGCAGTATTTCTGGCTCATTCGCCGCAGCTTCAGTAGCCGCTAACGTTTCAGGGCTCACCTGCATCGCAGATAAGGTGTCACCTTTCAGCGTGATCAACCGCTGCATCGAGGCAAGCTGCCCTTCTAGGGCAGAAAGGCGCTTACGTAGCTCTTCATTTTCCTGCCGACTGACATCCGCTGACTCTAGTGCAAAGGCCAATTCCTGCCTAACATCACCCTCGCCCGCGCCAAATGTGCTGCCAGAGCCCGCCTGCGAAACGCCCTCTTCCGGGGCAACCAGCGTCAACCGAGACGATACACTTGAATCACTACTGCCAGTACCCGAGCTGTTTCCACGACTGCCCAATGGCCGTTGACCTGCAGCCAGTGCAGTCGAATGTTTCGCATCGACCCACTGCTCATAGTGAGTTTTAGCAATACGCTCTGCCTCATTAGCGGATGTCTCTGAAATAACGGCTGGATCGGAAATGCGCAAAAAATAACCCGCTTTAAGGTCATTGATATTTTGATTGTCAAATGCTTCCGGATTCTCATTCAGCAGTGCAATCATCACTTGCTGCACAGTAACGCTGCTATCTGGCCTCATCTGTGAAGAGATACTCCACAACGTGTCGGTTCTTTTCACAGGGCCATAGGTGATTTCACCGCTCTCAGAAGTGGCTACTGTGCTGCTACCGCGAGGAGTAAAAGGAGGGATCTCCCGGCGGCTGGGTGCTGCAGTCGATGTCGTCGCCTCTGGTGAGGCCGCACCGTCAGCCACCGGAAGCACTTCATCAAATAGCGGAATATCAAGTGCGGCAGGACGCTCGTCGACCAACACAGGAGGGTCCAGCAGTAAAGTATACTCGCGTAATATACGTCCATTGGGCCAGTTCGCTTCAATAATAAAATCGAGGAACGGCTCCTTCACAGGCTCATGTGATGTGATTTTAAGGTAGGCATCGCCGTTAATGCGCTTTGCAACGGTAAACTTAAACTTGGTCAGAAAAAAAGGCCTCTCAATTCCGGCCTTTTCAAAAGCTCCTATAGGGGCAAGTTTTACAGCGATATCTTCTGCATCAGTATTGCCTAGCGAGAGTAGCTCAATCTCCGCATCCAACGGCTGATTCAATGCCGAATGCAGATTAATCTCACCAAGACCGAGTGAAAAACTATTAACCGGTAGCAACAGCAGAAGCAGGGCAAAAAACTTGGCCGACTCCTTCATGAGTCCAGATAACATTCCTTCTCCTTTTCGTTTAAACATCATCTCTGCACCTTAAAATACAATCGTTGCAAGATTGTTAACGGCAGCTTTTAGCAGAAACTCACTAATTTATATAATCATTTACTAAAATTTCTGCAATCTGAACACTATTTAATGCCGCGCCCTTCCGAACATTGTCGGCAACCACCCATAAATTTAGCCCGCGCGGGTGTGAGATATCCTCACGAATCCTACCTACATAGACCGGATCGGTTCCCGCTGACTCAGTCACTGCGGTCGGATACCCACCCGCTTGGCGCTCATCTAGCACCACAACACCGGGGGCATCCTGAAGTGCTGCAGTGGCGTCATCGACAGAAATTTTTTCACAGGTCTCGATATGCACCGCCTCAGAGTGGCTGTAAAACACCGGCACCCTCACTGCTGTCGGGTTAACCACGATAGCGTCATCTGCAAAGATTTTTTTAGTTTCCCACACCATTTTCATCTCTTCTTTGGTGTAACCGTTCTCAAGAAAAACATCTATTTGTGGTAAAGCATTAAAAGCGATCTGCTTTGGATAGACTTCACTCTTTGCCTCTTTAGCATTGAGCAGCGCAGCCGTCTGCCCTGCCAGCTCTTCAATCGCGGGTTTGCCACTGCCGGAAACGGCTTGATAGGTGCAGACATTGATGCGTTCGATCCCCACTAGGTCATAGATCGGCTTCAACGCCACCAACATCTGAATGGTGGAACAGTTGGGGTTAGCGATGATGTTACGATTCTTATAGTCGGCCACCGCCTCCGGGTTGACCTCTGGCACCACCAACGGAATGTCATCGTCATAGCGAAAATGAGAAGTGTTGTCGATCACCACGCACCCCGCCTCGCCTGCAATCGGTGCATACTTCGCTGAGATATCCCCGCCCGCAGAGAAGAGTGCGACCTGCACTTTTGAGAAATCAAAGTTTTCAAGAGCTTCCACCCGGACATGTTTACCATTGAATTCAACGCGCTTGCCTGCCGAGCGGCTGCTCGCCAAAGGATAGAGCGTGCCCACCGGAAAATTACGCTCGGCCAGAATCTCAATGATGGCTTCACCCACCGCACCGGTGGCACCCACAACTGCAACATCATATGTTTTACTCATCACTCGTTTCCTTACCTTTGATCGCTTGATCTGTTTTTATGCGTTTAACGCAGCCACTATCGCGTCACCCATCTTACCGGTCGAGACCTTTTGTGATCCTTCGGTGTAGATATCCGCCGTACGCAGGCCACTGTCCAACACGCTGTTAACGGCGGCTTCGATCTGCTGCGCCATCGCTTCTTGGTTCAGTGAGTAACGTAGCAACATCGCCACCGACAAAATCGTCGCAATCGGGTTGGCAATGCCCTGCCCCGCAATGTCCGGTGCAGAACCGTGAATCG
>JALSHQ010000387.1 GCA_026982145.1 Gammaproteobacteria bacterium
ACTAGCGCCACTCGGTTACAGCCGTGACAAACCGCTGCATCTCACCTATAAAACCTCTAGCGATCCATTTCGATTAAGATTGGCAACGGTGATCCAGCAGCAGCTCAGTGAAGTCGGCATCAAAGTAGAGCTCAAGAGCTACGACTGGGGCACTTTTTATGGCGACATCAAAGCGGGTCGCTTTCAAATGTATAGCCTGATGTGGGTTGGGATCAAACTCCCCGATATTTTTCGTTACGTCTTTCATAGCAGTGCGATACCGCCGGAGGGGGCGAATCGTGGGCGCTTTATCGATGCCGAAACAGATCGCTTGATCGACGCTGCGGAGGCGGCCGATTCAATGGCCGCGCAGGCCTTGCTTTATCAGCAGCTGCAACGGCACCTGTTGCAACAACTGCCGTTTGTACCGCTCTGGTATGAGGACCATGTCTTTATCGCACGTGACCATGTGAAGGGGTATACCATTGCGCGGGACGGTAATTATGACGGCTTATTGTATGTCAGTAAGCAATAACGGATAGTAAGGCATGGCTGAAATTGAGATCGACATAGCAACCCAACGCTTGCGCCTGATAGTAGGCGAGGCGCGTGTGATGGATGTCGCAATCTCAACGGCTAAAAAGGGTGGTGGTGAAATGATGGGCAGCGAATGCACCCCGCGCGGTCGACATATTGTGCGAGCAAAGATTGGTGGGGGATGCGCTCCCAACAGTGTCTTTATCGGCCGTCGCGCAACCGGTGAAATCTATACGCCCGAACTCGATGCGGCGCAGCCGGGGCGTGACTGGGTGTTGACCCGCATCCTCTGGCTGAGTGGCACTGAGATTGGCAAAAACCGTTTGGGCAATGTTGATTCAATGCGCCGTTATATCTATCTCCACGGCACCCCTGCGCGTGAGCCGATGGGGGTACCCGCGTCACACGGCTGTATTCGCATGCGTAACGAGGCGTTAATCGAGCTGTTTGATCGTGTCGAAATTGGCACCGTGGTGGTTATCAATGGGTAGCCGCAGATGGTGAGCTTTCTTATCTCCCGCTTGCTAAGCGCACTCTTCGTCATCTTTGGTGTTTCGTGTCTGGTCTTTTTCCTGATCCATCTGGTGCCGGGGGATCCGGTCGAGGTGATGCTAGGGGAGTCGAGCCAACCGGCAGATCGTGAAGCGCTGCGTGTTGCACTGGGGCTGGATCAGCCAATCTGGGTGCAGTTGCTGAACTACTTCAACGGCCTGCTTCATTTTGATCTCGGTGAATCACTCCACTCCAAACGGCCGATTGTCGATATGTTGATGGAGCGCATTCCTGCCACCGCAACACTGGCAGCGGCTGGGTTGGTGGTGGCGGTGGTGATCGCTTTTCCGCTCGGCACCATGGCGGCGATGAAAAAAGATAGCGCTTGGGATAGCGGCGCGATGTTCTTTTCACTGTTTGGTATTTCGATTCCTAACTTCTGGATGGGGCCGCTGCTGATTCTCTTTTTCTCACTGTGGCTCGGCTGGTTGCCGGTGAGTGGGCAATCGGGGTTTGCCTCGCTGGTGCTGCCCGCACTCACACTCGGCACTGCACTGGCGGCGATTCTGGCGAGGATGATTCGCGCCACTCTGCTGGAGGTGATGGGCGAAGATTACATCCGTACCGCACGCGCCAAAGGGCTTTCGGAGCGCGCCATCATCATGAATCATGGCCTGAAAAATGCGATGTTGCCGGTGATCACGCTGCTCGGCCTGCAACTCGGCGCGCTACTCGGTGGGGCGATGATTACCGAGATTGTCTTTTCATGGCCGGGCATCGGCCAGCTCACAATCGATGCGATTAACCGCCGCGACTACCCGGTGGTGCAGGCGTGCATTCTGTTGATCAGCCTCACTTACGTGGTGGTGAACACATTGACCGACCTAGTCTATGCGTGGCTCGACCCGCGCATTCGACTGGCGGAGGGGTCGTAATGCGGCTCTGGTTTCCCGCCGCAATTTTTCTGTTGTGGTTGGTGCTCGCACTGTTCGGCTCGCTCTTTTCGCTCACCCCGGATCAGATCGAGCTGAGTCGAATTTTATTGCCGCCAGACAGTCACGAATGGTTTGGCTATGATGATCTTGGCCGTTCAATGTGGGATCGCTTGATCGTTGGTGCACAGACCTCATTCATCGTCTCGATCGCAGTGGTGACGATTTCGCTACTGGTCGGTGTGACGATAGGCTCATTGAGTGCCTTTGTTGGCGGCTGGTTTGACCATCTGGTTGTGCGCATCATCGACATCTTTCTCGCCTTCCCTGGCATTCTACTGGCGATAGCGCTCGCCGGGTTGATGGGGCCGGGGATCGACAATGTGGTGATTGCACTCTGTGTGGTGGGGTGGGTCGGTTTTGCGCGGCTCTCACGCGCACAGGTGATGACGCTGAAAAACCGAGACCATGTACAGGCGGCCATTGCACTGGGTGCCGGCCCTGCTCGCATTATCTTTAAACACCTGATTCCACTGATTGCCGCGCCACTGATTATTGAATCGACCTTTGCGATCGCCAGCGTGGTGATCGCAGAAGCGGGGCTGTCGTTTCTCGGACTCGGCATTCAGCCACCCACCCCCTCATGGGGTAGCATGATTCGTGACGGCACACGTTATATGTTGGTCGCCCCCCACATGGTGCTGGTGCCGGGAATCGCATTGATGCTGGTGGTGCTGTCGGTTAATCTGCTGGGTGACAGGCTGCGTGACTGGTTGGATGTGCGCACGCGTGAACAAAAATAGTGGTGTGATGTTGTCCACTGACAGTACAAGAGTATTGAGGGGGTTGTAATGGCACTAGGGCCAGTGATGATGGGAATTGCCGCACTGCGACTGAGCGGTGAAGAGCGCGAACTGTTGCACCATCCGTTGATTGGTGGCGTGATCCTCTTTAGCCGCAACTATGAGTCGCCTGAGCAGGTCACCGCCTTGATCGCAGATATTCATAAGCTACGTACGCCCCGGTTATTGGTCGCGGTTGATCATGAAGGGGGGCGAGTGCAGCGTTTTCGTGCTGGTTTTACGGAACTTCCCGCAGTGGCTCATCTCGGAAAACGCTTTGACAGCGAGCCCAAAGCGGCACGCGAGCTTGCGGAGCTGAGCGGCTGGTTGATGGCGATAGAGATGCGCGCCATCGGCATTGATTTCAGCTTTGCGCCGGTGCTTGATCTGGGGCGCGGTATTTGTGAGGTGATTGGTGATCGCGCCTTTCATAAAGATCCAGAAGTGGTGGCTGACCTTGCCCATCAATATATGATCGGCATGCACCGCGCCGGGATGGCCGCGACAGGCAAACATTACCCCGGCCACGGTGGCGTGGTTGAAGATTCGCACCTTGCGCTGCCAATCGACCGGCGGCGTTATGAGGATCTACAGATGGAAGACCTCATGCCGTTTGAGCGCATGGCTCACTTCGGAATGGAAGCGGTGATGGTAGCGCATGTGCTCTATGAGCAGATCGATGATAATCTCGCCGGTTTTTCCCCCTTCTGGTTACAGGAGGTGTTGCGCCATCGGCTTCAATTTCAGGGGGTGATTTTTAGCGATGATCTTGAAATGGAAGGGGCGAATGTGGTGGGCAGTGTGGCGGATCGTGCCGAGGCGGCGATCAACGCCGGCTGCGACATGGTCTTGGTCTGCAGAGAGTTTGATGCGGTGGTAAGCGTGTTAGCGCGGCTTAAAAACTGGCATAATCCCACTGCTCAGTTGCGGCTCTCACGCCTTCACGGCAAAGGGAAGGTGAGCTATGAATCGCTGCGAGCTGACCCTAAATGGAAGTTGGCGGTAAAAAAAGTGATCGCCTATGATGAACCCCACACCCTCGGGCTGTTATAACTTATTGTGATTGAAAAGGGTTGAACTGATATGAGTCGATTGTTAACCATCGTTGCATCATCGTTGATGCTGTTCTCCACGGCGGCACATGCCGCTTTTGAACCATTCCAACCGCTGCCGGCAATGCCGCCGATTCCGAGTGATAACCCGCAGACATCGGCAAAAATTGAGCTGGGCAAACAGCTCTATTTCGACAAGCGCCTCTCGGCGACTTATACCGTCTCCTGTAACGGCTGCCACAACGTGATGTCGGCAGGGGATGATGGCAAGGCGGTCTCGCGTGGCGCACTGGGGCTTAAAGGGACGCGCTCTGCGCCGACGCTCTATAACGTCGCCTATCAGACCGTCTATTTTTGGGATGGAAGAGCGGCGAGCATTGAAGATGCAATCAAAGAGCATCTGGTGAGCCCAACTGAAATGGGGATGAAAGATAAAAGAGCGGTTGTTGAGCGCCTTTGGAATACCGCCGATTACCCGCAACGTTTTGCCGATGCTTTTGGTAAAGGGGTGCCGCTGAGCTATGAGACGATTGCTCAAGCACTGGCGTCCTATATTCGCACGTTGCGCACGCCAGATAGTGACTTTGATCGTTATCTGCGTGGCGATAAAAATGCGATTTCCAAACAGGC
The DNA here is from genome assembly GCA_026982145.1 of Gammaproteobacteria bacterium. Classification (GTDB taxonomy): domain Bacteria; phylum Pseudomonadota; class Gammaproteobacteria; order SZUA-140; family SZUA-140; genus SZUA-76. The sequence continues at coordinate 4,465 of JALSHQ010000387.1, forward strand.
TAAGCGTGGCTTTGATGAGTTCATTGAAGTCGGTTGTGCCTCTTGCCACTTTTGGGTCAATCTTTCCGGCCCGGTGCCGGGGCTTGCTTTTCAGATGGGCGAAGGCTTTTACGAACTCTTTCCTAATTACCCCGGCACCAAAGATGAAGCGCGCTACCAACTTGCCGATGACATCGGGCGCTACTATGTGACCAAAGATGAAACCGACCGCCGCATGTGGCGTGTGCCGGTATTGCGCAATGTGGCGTTGACCGCGCCTTACTTTCACAACGGGCAGGTTAAAACACTGGAAGAGGCGATTCGTGTGATGGGCACAACCCAGTTGGGGAAAACATTGAGCCGTGAACAGCTGGCAGATATTGCTGCGTTTCTGCACACCGTCAGCGGTCGCTTTCCTGAGCAGCGTTTCCCTAAATTGCCTAGTAACTAACTCGGAGAAGTGATGTGTCCATAAGCTTTGAAGAGGCGCAGGCCGTGTTGGCGCGAGCCGACTGCCTCCATACCGCTGCCGAGGTTGATGCTGCTTTTGACCAGATGGCAACATCGATTACGCAACAAATTGGTGAGCGTGAGCCGTTGGTGATCTGCGTGATGCAGGGGGGGTTGATTCCAACCGGGCTGCTGCTATCGCGCTTGGGCTTTCCGTTACAGATTGACTACCTTCATGCGTCACGTTACGGCGGTAAAACGCGCGGTGGTGAGCTTGACTGGCAGGTACTACCGCATCATGAGTTAAAGGGGCGAGTCGTGTTGCTGGTCGATGATATTCATGATGAAGGGGTCACACTTAGTGCGATTATTGACTACTGCAAACAGCACGGTGCAGCGGAGGTGTTGAGCGCTGTATTGATCAATAAGCAACATGAGCGTAAAGCGGCATCACCGGCCGACTTTGTGGGGTTGGATGTGGTCGATCGATACCTGTTTGGTTATGGCATGGATTACAAAGGGCACTTAAGAAATGCGCCGGGTATTTATGCTGTCTGTAGTGAAGATGAGTGAGTAGCATATGGCTGATTTAGCAATCATTGGGGGCACTGGGTTAACGTCATTAAACGGTTTGGAGATCACGAAGCGTGAAGTGATGCACACTCCGTTTGGTGAACCCTCCGGGCCATTGACGCACGGTGTGATGAATGGAAAAGAGGTGTTGTTTCTGGCGCGCCACGGCTCCGGCCACACCATTCCGCCGCACCGCATTAACTACCGTGCCAACCTCTGGGCACTGCACAATGCGGGGGTGAAACAGGTGATTGCCGTTGCCGCAGTGGGAGGGATTCATGATGCGCTCCCGCCCGGCGCGCTGGCGATCCCCGACCAGATCATTGACTACACTTGGGGGCGCCCCAGCACCTACTTTGAGGATGACCTAACGCATGTCACTCATGTCGATTTTAGCTACCCCTACTGTGAAACACTCCGCCTGATGTTGATCGAACAGAGCAAAGCCGCCGGGCTGTGTGTCTGCACAGAGGGGACCTATGGCGCGACTCAAGGGCCGCGCCTTGAGAGCGCCGCCGAGATCGCTCGGATGGCGCGTGATGGCTGCACCATGGTCGGCATGACCGGCATGCCAGAGGCTGTGCTGGCGCGTGAGTTAGCACTGGACTATGCCTGCTGCGCCGTCTCGGCCAACTGGGCGGCTGGCAAAGGGGACGGGGCCATCATCTCAATGAGCGAGATCGAAGAGAACCTTAAGGTCGGGATGACACGTGTTCGTAGCGTGTTAGAACAGCTGCTGCTGAAGATATAAAGCGTTAGCGGGGCGCTTCTGTTGAGTGACCAGCTGTCGATGGTGCGCTGTTGTCTTCGGTGGTGAGCAGCGGGGCAGGCTCAATCACTATTTCTGGCAATTCATACGGGGTGATCTTCGCCAGCAGGCCCAACATCGGGTGGTCAAAGTAGTGCAGTTCGCCACTGCGCATACGGCGTTTTTGGTGCATGCGAAAGAGAGTTTGCAACTGCTCACCCTCATCGAGCGTCATAAAAAATGTATTGTTCTCTAGCGGTTCTGTCTGATTACGGTAGAGCAAATCTGCTTCCAGGTGCAGGTATCTTCCTAAGTGTAGTTTGATGGTGCCTTCGAGCGTGTTCAGCACCCGCGTTTCTGATGTATCACCAGTTTCACTCTGCGTTGACAATAGCAGTGGAGCTGTGGTCAATACCGGAGGGGCGATGAGTGAGTTGATGTTGGTTAACCCGGGGGAAGCCGTGAGCGAACCTTCCTCTAAGTTGCTGTGAATGTAGATCGCTTGCGCAGCCTCTTTTGCAGCCACTGGCTGACGCCATGCGAGGTGCAGGATGGGGACGTAATTGGCAGAGTTTTCCAGTTTGGTTGCGATTTCAGTCAGGGTTAACGCTTCCTCGGGCAACTGTTGAAACGGTTGTTCTTGGCGCTGCTCTGTGTTTGAAATCAACACTTCAGTGGTCGTTGCGTTGCCATTAGTACCCTTTGTTTCAGGTATCTGCGCATCCAATGCTTCATCATCATTAGTAGCGGCGATATCGATAGCCGGGGTGAGCTCAATGCTCGCTTCATAGTCAGGAAGGCCGGGATCATCCGGCCATAGCTCTTCTCCCTCTGAATCAGAGCCGTTATTGGCTCGGATCTCAAAGATGATGATTTCAGTTTGAAACCAGCGCTCACTTTCATCCGCCTGACTTTTGGGTGCACTTAGCGCGCACAATAGCGCTATGAAGAATATGAGGGGTAGCAAGCGGGAAGTGCGAATCATAGGAAAATAATATCGAGCTGAATGTCAACGAACAATAGCAGAAAGTGAATGACAACATAAGGGGGGCTGAGGCCACTGCCTGTGACAGCTCACTGAATTCATTCCTTCAGTTTAATCTTCAGGCGACCTTCAGTGACATCAATCGACTCGACGCCTTCAGAAAATGCTTGCCAAAAACCTTCTTGGTCACCAAATTCTTCGATCAGGTCGATGTTTTTCATCCCCCCTAACCAAGCGTTGGGCAGCGCCACCCCCATCACTGTGACGCCCTTTAAAATGACACGAGGGCGACTATCGGCATAGGCGAGTGCTACTCCTGCTCGCACCCTGACGGTCTGACCACCGATCACGGGGAAACCTTCATCGAGCGGTAACAGGAGTTTGGCGCTGAGCAGATCTTCCGCCAGATCTATTGCCAGTTTGTGTGCGAGATCGCTATTATTCGCCAGCAAGGCATTCAGTTCGCGCTCGGTAAAAGTGATTTCACGGCGGGCACCCGCTTCGCTATAGGCCTCCGGGGTTAACGGTTTCCCTTCTCTATGTTCAATGACGTCGAGCCGTTGCAGCTTTCGGTCTAAGGTCTGCGACTCTTGAGTGCTTAGCGTCACAGGTTTAAATTCTGCGGGGAAAAGATAGACCTTAACAAGCCACACTGCAGCGATGATGGCGGCAGTGATCGTCACAAATAGCATTAAGCTCTGCTGCCACCAATTTAGGCGGCGTTGCCCTGAATTAGCTGAATGCTCAGCCAGTGTGCCGATTGGTGGTGATTTGTCTGTGTGATGGCGTGTCATCTGGTCTGTGCCTGTCAAGATATCGTTCAACAATGGTAGCAATGAATTTATCAGCTTTCTTGATCGACATTTCCATTGTTCTGATCAATATTTTTAACCCATAATAACGAAGTAATTTTAGCATAATCACGTAATAAAAATGATGGATTAAGGTGTTTCTACAGTGCCCACTTGAATGCCTGATTAAACCTCTCTTTTGCATTGTCTGTGATTGGGGTACCGTGCGCGATAATGATCTGTTTGAAGTCCCACTGCTGAACTTGTTGTAGCGAGTTGCAAAAAGCATCTTCGTCTTTGATCATTGATTTCAAAATACGGCTTGGGGTAAAGCGTTGGTAGGCACCATTGAGTTGTAGAAATGTTCTGCCCCAGAGCGACATTGCCTTGCCAAGGTTAAAGGCAAGATCTGTCAGAATCAGCGTTTGGCTTTGCGGATGAAAAAATACGAACTCCTGTAGCCGTGGCATGCCATCGATCTTTAGATAAAAGAGGTCGGAGTGCTGAGATAGTGGGCTATTGTTGTCTTCAAGGGCGACGTTGTAATCAAAACTGACCGCAGAGGGGGCGTAGAGCTGTGCGCTGGGGTAACGTTGTCGCCACTCATTGATGAAGCGTGTATGTTCAAGATTAGGGGCGATCAAATAGCGGACTTCACCGAGGGCTTGTATCAACGCATCGTTTTTCTCACTGTACGGAATGGCCGAGTGGATG
>JALSHQ010000388.1 GCA_026982145.1 Gammaproteobacteria bacterium
CTGATCACCCGGTTTCACATCGTTGTAGTTCTTCACCCCAATACCACATTCGGTGCCCGCGCGCACTTCATTAACATCGTCTTTAAAGCGACGTAATGATTCGAGCTCACCTTCGTAGATCACAACATTGTCACGCAAAACACGAATCGGATTACTGCGTTTGACTGAGCCCTCAATCACCAAACAACCGGCAATCGCACCCAGTTTAGGCGAGGTAAAGACATCTCGAACCTCTGCCAGCCCAACAATCTGTTCTTTGATTTCAGGTGCGAGCATTCCAGAGAGCGAGCTCTTCACATCATCAATCACATCGTAGATCACGCTGTAGTAACGAGGCGAAAGCCCAGACTCTTCACCGAGGCGGCGTGCAGCCGCATCGGCTCGCACGTTAAAACCTACCAAGATCGCTTCGGAGGCAATGGCGAGATTAACATCAGACTCATTAATACCACCGACGCCTGAAGCCACAATTTTCACTGCCACTTCATCATTAGAAAGTTTAGTGAGTGAATCGCGTAGAGCTTCAACGGAACCCTGTACATCAGCTTTGATCAGCAAGTTAAGAATATCAACTTTATTACGGCCCATCTGTGAAAACATATCTTCCATCTTCGACGCTTTCTGGCGAGCCAGCTGTATTTCACGCGCCTTCGCTTGTCTAAACAGTGCAACCTCGCGCGCTTTGCGCTCATCTGGCACTACGAGCACCTCATCACCTGCACTAGGCGTTCCTGAAAGCCCAAGCACAACCACGGGAATCGAGGGGCCGGCTTGCTCAACCGGCTTCCCGGCCTCATCGAAAATCGCACGTACGCGGCCATATTCTTGACCTGCAAGTACCATATCACCCTTACGTAGAATACCGTTCTGAACCAGAATAGTGGCGACAGGGCCGCGCCCTTTATCGAGGCTCGATTCAATGACCGCGCCTCTAGCCGCACACTCTTCGACCGCTTTTAACTCGAGTACTTCAGCCTGAAGCAGGATCGCGTCAAGCAGGCTATCAATCCCTTCGCCTGTTTTGGCCGAGACACCCACAAACATGATCTCACCACCCCACTCTTCAGGGATCACTTCATGCCCCACCAGCTCTTGTTTCACGCGATCAACATCAGCTTCTTGCTTATCAATTTTATTGATCGCAACAATCAATGGCACGCTTGCTGCCTTGGCGTGTTGAATCGCTTCTAATGTCTGTGGCTTAACGCCATCATCCGCGGCAACCACTAGAATCACAATATCGGTCACATCTGCACCGCGTGCGCGCATTGCAGTGAATGCGGCATGGCCAGGGGTGTCAAGAAAGCTGATCATCCCCTTCTCTGTCTCAACGTGGTAAGCGCCCATATGCTGGGTAATGCCGCCCGCCTCACCACTGGCCACTTTAGCGTTGCGAATGTGATCCAGTAGCGATGTTTTACCGTGATCAACATGCCCCATAATCGTCACCACCGGCGCACGTGGTACCTGCTCACCGGGAATCTCTTCAGCAGCCTGCTGCAACTCATCTTCAACCGCATTTTCAGCCAATGCTTTCGGCTTATGCCCCATCTCTTCAACCACAACCGATGCGGTGTCTTGGTCAAGCACTTGGTTAATGGTGACCATTGAGCCTAGCCCCATTAATGCTTTGATCACCTCAGCCGCTTTCACTGACATTTTTTGCGCCAGCTCAGCCACAGTAATGGTTTCCGGAATCGTCACTTCGCGTACAACAGGCGCTGTGGGCATCTCAAAACCGTGCTGACCACCCGGAGAGATGGCTGGCTTCGCCTTAAATTTACCTTTTTTCTTGCGCCTGCCCGCTTTACCGCTGGTGACATGAAGCTCTCGTCGACCATATTTTGTAGAACGTTCACCACCACGCCCATCTTTAGCTTTGCGCTTACCTTTTTTATCCGTCGAGACGGGCTCAGAGGCCTTGGGAGTCGCGGCTGCCATGGCCGCCTCTTTAGCAGCCTTCGCCGCTTTTGCTGCTTCTACTTCTTGTTCAGCGGCAACATGCTCATTAGCCGCAGCCTTCACCGCCTCGATGGCGGCTTGCTCGGCTGTACGCTGCATCTCTTCTATCTGCAGGCGTGCCGCCTCTTCAGCGGCTTTCTTTTCATTAATCGCTCGCTGCTCACTCTCTTGCTTGAGCAACTCTTCTTTTACCGCAGTTTTTTCAGCAAGGTCAATCTCTGCTTCTTTTGAAGTAGGCTTTGCCTCTTCTGCTTCGCGGACAGCCTCTTCTTCGGCCACTAACTCACTGCGTTTAGCGTAGGTGCGCTTGCTGCGAAACTCAACGCTCACCTTTTTAACTTTTTTAATGCGCCCCTGAGTGCTGCTTTGCTCCAGCTCGCTCACCGTTTTTCGCCGCAATGTGATTTTTTTGGGCTCACGCTTTTTAGGTGCATCATCGTCACCATGGCTTCTGCGCAGATAGCCCAGTAGCTCCATTTTGTCTTCTTCGCTTATCGATTCGTTTTCATCCGTGATGGTGCGACCTGCCTCACCCAACTGGGCAATCAAGCGATCAACTGGAATGCCAACTACTTCAGCAAGTTGTTTTACCGTAACTTCAGCCATGCGTCTCTACCAACTTTTAACCTTGATTGACTTGCTCATTCTCAAACCATGGTGCTCGTGCAGCCATGATCAGTGCGCTCGCGCGCGCCTCGTCCATTCCTTCAATATCAAGCAGTTCATCAACGGCCTGCTCTGCCAGATCTTCCTGCGTCACAATGCCATTACTGGCAAGTAAGTATGCAAGTGTCTCGTCCATCCCTTCTAGTGCTAACAGATCGTCGGCCGGCTTAGCGTCTCCAATCTTCTCTTCTGTTGCAATTTCACGTGTCAGCAGCACATCGCGCGCACGGTCACGTAGCTCTTGCACAATATCTTCATCAAACTCTTCAATGGCTAACAGCTCTTTAGTCGGGACGTAAGCAACCTCTTCAATGCTGGAAAAGCCTTCTTGTACAAAGATCAACGCGATCTCTTCATCAACATCAAGATGCTCCATAAAGAGGCTTTTGAGCGTTTCGCCTTCAACTTCACTTTTCTCTTCAGCCTGCGCTTCCGTCATGATATTGAGTTCCCAGCCGGTCAGCTGGCTAGCTAAGCGCACATTCTGTCCACCGCGACCAATGGCCTGAGAAAGATGTTCTTCAGCCACGGCAAGATCCATGCTGTGCGAATCCTCATCGACCACAATCGCTTCAATTTCTGCGGGTGACATTGCGTTAATCACAAACTGTGCGGGGTTTTCGTCCCATAAAATAATGTCGATACGCTCGCCGCCCAGTTCGTTAGAGACGCTCTGCACTCGTGAACCTCGCATCCCAACACATGCGCCGACAGGATCGATGCGATCATCATTGGCATTCACCGCAATCTTGGCGCGCAACCCCGGATCACGTGCCGCGCCCATAATATCAATCAGCCCCTCACCCACCTCAGGGACTTCAATTTTAAATAGCTCAACCAGCAGCTCAGGGGCAGTACGACTAATGAAAAGCTGCGCGCCACGCTGCTCTGAACGCACATCTTGTAAATACCCGCGCACGCGGTCACCTGTGCGTACCGCTTCTCGTGGGATCATGTCATCACGGGAGACCAATGCTTCGGCATTGCCACCAAGGTCAAGAATGGCATTGCCACGTTCAACACGCTTAACAACGCCGGTCACTAGCTCGCCAATGCGGTCTTTATATTGTTCAACCACCTGTGCGCGCTCAGCTTCGCGCACCTTCTGCATGATCACCTGCTTGGCAGCCTGTGCGGCGATCCGGCCAAAGGCAACAGACTCGACGGGTTCTTCAATTCTGCCGCCGATGACGGCATCGGGGTCACGCTCTTTCGCTTCGCTTAAGGTCAACTGGGTGATGTTCTCTAGGATTTCATCCGAATCATCGGCATAGATCTCCCAGTAGCGAAATGTTTCGTATTCGCCGGTGTCTCGATCGATGGATACGCGCACAGCGATGTCGTCGCTATAACGTTTTTTTGTTGCAGTCACCAGCGCGGCTTCGATCGCCTCAATAATGACCTCTTTCGCAATCCCACGCTCATTGGAGACTGCATCCACCACCAATAATATCTCTTTGCTCATATCACGCCTCTATCACAATCCCGGTAACAACCAAAACGCTGCCAATATTCTACTATCCCTTATTCTACAACCAAGCGAGCTTTTTCTATTCTGTCCCACGGCAAACTAAAAACCTCTTCATCAACCGCTAGCTCCACCCGTTGATCCGCCACCTGCACTCCCTGCAACAAACCCTTAAAATTACGCCGTCCATTTAACGGGACTTGCAGTTTTATCTGCACGTGATGGCCGCTGAAACGCTCAAAGTCTTCGAGCTTAAACAGTGGCCGATCAAGCCCTGGTGAGGAGACTTCAAGCACATAGTGCCCTTTTATTGGATCTTCAACCTCCAGCACACCGCTCACTTGGTGGCTCACAGTGCCGCAATCATCAACCGTGATCCCTTCTGGTTTATCTATATATATACGCAGTAGTGAGTGCTTTCCTTGTGGCAAATACTCTAGCCCGACAAACTCATACCCTAGCGATAGCACCACAGGGCTTATAAGCTCCTCTAATTGCGTATGTGCTCGTCCCGCCATCGTTATGCCATTCCAAATAAAATACCTAAAAACAAAAAATGGGCACAAGGCCCACTTTTAAAAATTCACTGTTTGATGCTAACCTTCGCTGCATCAAGCATCGATCACTGTGAAATCTTCGATTCCCGATGAAAATCAATAGGTTGGTTAATCTTCAGCGCGCTCAAAATCGATCTTTTACAACAGCAGTCGACTACTCGACGAGTATTATATGGATGAACACCCTTTTTATCAATAACTTATACGGGGATATTTTCTTCTTCACCTCAATCGTTTCAACAAATTAGGGCGCTAGGGGGGCAAACATCCACCGTGATACCGTTGAAAGTAGCACTATTTGGCGCATCGGAAGCCAACATCTTCTGAGCGCAGTTCGGGTTCTGCGTACTGGCGTGCCGCCCCACGGAAAAACATGCTCAGCGCATAGTGCCCGACACCGCCACCGCCACCGCGAATCACTTTGTTTTTCTCGCCAAACAGATCACTTTTATAATCTGACCCTGCGTAGGGCTGGTACCAGTCCGCCACCCACTCCCACACGTTGCCGGCCATATCAAATGCGCCATCGGGGGATTTGTTGCCGGGGTATGCGCCGACCGGCGCGATTCCCTCATCCCAGTCGGAATCATCACCGGTATTGGTGATCTTCACATCCCACTGCTCACCCCACGGGTATTCACGGCCATCGGTACCACGTGCGGCGCGCTCCCATTCTGCCTCCCGTGGCAGGCGCTTGCCACGCCACTGACAATAGATGGCTGCCTCTTGCCAACTCACATCGGTGGCGGGTAGCACATCCATCTTATTCTGCACTTCAACCATGGCGACCATCAGCGCTTCGCGCGACATCTCGCGGGTGTCCATATCGAGCTTAAAGTCATTGGCGGCGATTTCGCGCAAGCGGGTAATCTCCATTCTCTCCGCCTCTTCCATCGTCAGCCCATAGCCGTTATTTCCCCATAAAAAGGGCAACAGACGGTCAGTAGACAGTATGAACTCTTTATATTCTGCTTTAGTCGTTTCATAGGTGTCGATCATAAATTCATCGAGTTGGTGCCGGTGCTCGGGGTGCTCATTAACGAACAGCGGCGTTGAAAAACCGTAACGCTTCTGCAACCCTTCATCATCTACTTTGTTACTGCCCATGATGAATTCACCGGCAGGTATGGTGACCATCGGGATCGATGCTGTCAGTGGTGACGCTCTACCTAACCGCAGCTCCGCTTCATTCAGTCGATCTTCTGGCGATTTTTTTGTCGTGGCTTTAAGTGCGTTGTGTGCAGCCGAAACTTCGGCCGAGGATGATTTATTCGGTGAAGCAGAGGCCGCTGTCACTTCGCCTGGATTTTTATCACACGCCAGCAGCCCAAACGTTACCAATATCAACAACCCGCGTTTAACACTGTTCATTGCTCTTCCACTCCCGATGTCACCACATCTTTTGCACAACGAAAACCGAAGGTGTCATTTTTAGTGCGTTTGGCAAAAAAGGCGCGATTAAACAGCGGCGCTGAAATACCACACTTATAAAAAGAACAATCAAACCATGAGCCACCCTTCAGCGTTTTATAACGTTCCCCATAGTTTTCCGATGAAACTTCACTGCCCGGGTAGGGGGCATACCAAGAGTCGGTCCACTCCCAGACATTGCCGGAGGTGTCATAGAGGCCGTATGGACTCACCCCTTCAGCGAAAGCACCGACCGGCGTGGTATCGCCAGTGTGGCCAGCCGCGCGCCAACGCACCGGATTATTACTTTTTTTAGGGTCAAAAATATCGCCCCATGGGTAGATACGACCATCACTGCTGCGCGCCGCTTTCTCCCACTCCTGGTCTGTCGGCAGTCGTTTTCCTGCCCAGCTACAGTAATCAACCGCATCATCCCAGCCGACATAGACCACTGGGTGATCTACCTTTCCTTCAGGATAGGTACGATTTCTAAAATGGAGCGGTGAGCGCTTATTCATCGCTTTGATATAACGCTCATACTGAAAATTGGTCACTTCATGTCGGTCAATCAAAAAGGCATCAAGATAGATTTCATGCTGCGGCCCCTCATCGGGAAGGCGACCGTTGGTGCCCATGATAAATTTCCCCGCCGGCACTTCGACCATCTCATTAGGCGCCGCACCAATACGCGACTGGGTGTAATGCAGTGGCAGGCTCATCCCGGCATCAGCGGTCAAACGTAATTTAGGGTCAACCCCTTCTACATCGGTGAGTGGCGCTGCCGATGCAAAGTCACCCACTTTGATTTGCTCGGCAGTGTGGCACTGTGTGCAGCTATCTTTCGGTTGCGACAGCACCTTAAGTAGATCTGAAATCCCCTCTTGATGGCAGCTCACACACTGTTTATCTGAGTGCAGATGATCTTGTGGGCGCTCAGCAGCGTTCACATCAACACTCAATAGCGGCAACCATAATGCCAGCACAGGCAGCAGCAATGTGATAACCCGGATCACAGATTCTTTGCCAGCAGACCCAGTGGATAATCGGCGCCATCATTCGGCAACGGAATCTTGACCCGATAACCACTGCCCAGCACTTCATTAATGGCATCACCACGCTCGTTACGCAACTCTGCCAACACAAACGTGCGTCCGCCTTTCGGCAGAATCAGCTCTAGTGTATCCCCCACTGCAAATTTGTTTTTAACTTCGACTTCAGCCATCCCCTCATCCACATTGTAGTGGGTGATCTCGCCGACAAAGCGCTGCTTCAAACTATCAGAACGATTCTGCATATAGTTCTGATATTCTTGGCTGTGGTAGCGTTTGAAAAAGCCATCGGTATAGCCACGGCTCGCGAGGTTCTCTAACACACCAAGATGGCGATCATCGAAAGGACGACCGGCAAGCGCGTCATCAATCGCATAACGGTAGGTTTGCGCTGTGCGTGTCACATAATAGTGAGACTTGGTGCGCCCCTCTATTTTAAGGCTATTGATCCCCATCTTCACCAGTCGCTCCACATGCTCAACCGCACGCAGATCTTTTGAGTTCATGATGTAGGTGCCGTGCTCATCCTCTTCAATCGGCATCAATTCACCGGGGCGCTCTGCCTCTTCTAGTAGATAGACCTGCCCTTCAGCAGCTTCATGCTGCGGCTCAGATTTACCACAGGCAACGGTGTCGCCCGTAATGTCTGTCTTCGCATCTTTCACATCGTACTTCCATCGACATGAGTTGGTGCAACTCCCCTGATTCGCATCACGGTGGTTGAAATAGCCCGAGAGCAGGCAGCGACCAGAATAGGCGATACAGAGCGCGCCATGAACAAACACTTCAAGCTCCATATCGGGGCATTGCTGGCGAATCTCTTCGATCTCATCCAGTGACAGCTCACGCGACAGGATAATCCGTTTTAGCCCGAGTGATTGCCAAAATTTCACCCCAGCGTAATTGACCGTGTTGGCCTGCACCGAGAGATGCACAGGAAGATCAGGCCAGCGCTCGCGCACCTGCATAATCAAACCGGGGTCGGCCATAATCAGCGCGTCAGGTTTCAGCTCAATCACGGCTGTAATGTCATCCATGAAAGTCTTAACTTTGCTGTTATGCGGCAGCACATTGCAGGCGAGGTAAAAACGTTTGCCCGCCGCGTGGACGGTTTCAATCCCGCTCGCCAAGTTTTCATAATTACTGAAATCGTTATTGCGCACGCGCAAGCTGTAGCGCGGCATACCGGCGTAAACAGCGTCAGCACCATAGGCGATGGCGTATTTTAGATTTTTCAGCGTGCCGGCGGGGGCGAGCAGTTCAGTTGGTTTCATTTCAGGGGTGGTAGCACTTCAATTAAAAAACTAGGTGAGCAAGCGGGTTGACTCAAGGCGACAGCGCCTCTTCAGCTTTACCAATGAAAGCTCAATCCACACTGCGATAGATGATGCTGGCAGCCGCTAAAAGGCTGCCAGCCGAAAGCGTTACTCGCCCGCTTCTTTCTCTTCAAGCTCAGCACGCTCTTTTTTCACGATTCTCATCGCCAGAAAGCAAGGCAGAACAATCACCAGAAGAACG
>JALSHQ010000389.1 GCA_026982145.1 Gammaproteobacteria bacterium
TGTGGATCAATATCGACCGCCTCAATCGATGTGGCACCACACAGCGCAGCACCAATGGCGAGCACGCCGGAGCCGCAGCCGTAATCACACACCGTGTGACCACTGAGGTCATTTTGGTCGATCCACGTTAAGCAGAGCGCCGTGGTGGGGTGGGTGCCGGTACCAAAGGCGAGGCCCGGGTCAAGCATGATGTTGAGCGCGTCGGGTTCGGGCGGTGGGGTCTCAGTGGGGCAGATCCAGAGCCGCTCGCCAAAACGCATTGGCTTGAACGTATCCATCCAGAGCCGTTCCCACTGCTGCTCTTTCAATGCGGCGATGCGATAAGGCGGAAGTTTGGCAAACCGGGGGACTTGTTGGATCGATGCCAGTACGCGCTCGAAGTTGGTGTCAGCGTCGAACAGCCCGACAACGCAGGTGTCAGCCCACAGCTCGCTGGCATCGGGCGCGGGTTCGTAAATCGGCGTATCAGCGCTGTCTTTAAAAGTGACCGATGCTGCGCCCGCATCACTCAATAGTTCGGACAGTGCATCGGCCTCAGTCGGCGACACCTCAAATGTAAGCTCTTGCCACGGCATGATCGGTTTTGTAATTATCCTGAGGTGTAAAAGGGGTAATTGTACGCGTATGGGTGGTGCGATGGCGAACCCGATTTTATTGAATAGCGGGGTATGATGGCAGGGTTTGCGCACTTGCAGGCGAGCGCGATAATGAATAGGAGGTATGTGATGGGTGAGCTGTTAACGCTGTTTATGGCGATCTGTTTTTTTGTTGTCGGTTGGAATGGTGTTAGGCGACCCGAATCAATTCAGCACTGGATAGTGCAATTGCAGAAAAGCAATGTGTTGGTGGCTGAGATGAATCCGCTACGAAACTGGGTTGAAAAAAAGAGCTTTTTAATCGCCTTGCGGATCTTAGGTGGCCTCTGTCTGGTGAATTTTATAATGTTATTGTCAGCACTCCTTGTTTTAAGTGGCAGCAGCACAGGGGGGTGACTTTTAATTGCATGGTTTTTAAAAGCCACTTGTTTTTCATATGGATATATATTGATAGTGAGTTAATACAAAAATTGTAAACGCCGATAACTCTAGTAAGAGTTGTTATTTTTGGAGCGTTCTTGGCTCCGGTGGCGCAGGAGGCGTTTACAATGAAAAAGGCAATAAACAGAGTCGCTGGCGTGGCGTTGATGTTACTGGCAAGCAGTGCGCTGGCTTTTGAAAACCATGTAGTGGGTGCGGCCGAGAACAGCTGTTACGGACAGGCAATGGTTGGAATGGATTCGGTGATTAACTCTCGCTTAGGTGTGCCCGCTGAACATGCACTGGGGTTAAGCCTGAACTCTTCGCTCCATGTTGCGATGGGAAATCAATACTCCACCACCATGCTTAATACCATTCTCGCAGCTTATCTCTGGGAGGACACCCCGCATAGTTACGCCATTAAGGTTTTCTATGCCTGCGCTGCGAAAAGTAGTCAGTTGTTGCAGAGCGCGAGCAATTAGTCGAGCGGTGGTTCTAATAAGTACTAGGCAGCGGGTGCTACCTAGGCTTGGTTAATCTTCATCAGAGGTTTTTGATCTCTGCGCGAATCTTTTGAGTAAAATATCGCCCCATTCATGGCTCATTAATCCGGCCAGAATCATCCCGGTTCCAAACCACACCTCAATCCCCACCCGTTCATTATTCAATGCATGACCCAGCAGCAAAGCCAGCACGGGGGTGATCAGTGTCAGCAGTGTTGCACGGCTGGCGGCCATATTTTTCAATTGAATAGCGAGCTGTGTGCTGGACCAGATGATAACAACAGCCGCAAAAGCGGCAGGGATTTGCATGGGTTTTCTTCCTGACTTCTTAGCGTAAAAAACAAAAAAGGCCGCGGAATGGTTATTCGGCGGCCTTTCCAGAAAAACAGTTTATGGCGCGGAGTCTGTCTACGAAGTAGCTTTAAGTCAACCTGAGCCGCACTTACCCAGCGCTTTGATCGCTGGCGGCGCGTGTAATTTGTGCCGCATCTTGAATGAGCGTTGCATGGCCGTTACGAAATGCAGCTGCGAGTTCGTCGGGCGTTTTGTCCGGTGCCTTTCTTCCATCGCGGTCGATAAACAGGTAGAGACCCGTGGAGGGGTTAACCCAAGTAAAGCGAGCATTAAGCGCTGGTGTATCAGGGTAGTGGAATTTAACCCAGCTCCCTTTGCGGAGCGTTTTAGCTTGATGACTGTGCTGGTCTTCGCTTTCTTCAGCCGCGGGCACTATTTGCGCAATCTCCTCTGTTGGTTTGATTTGCTCGGGTTTTCTAGGGAGTTGCTCGACACCGGCGATGGCAGCATTGATGAATAAGGTGGCGACTTGTTTATTAGGTGCTTGTTGGAGTTCCATTTTAATGGTGGCAAGGAACTGCTTTTTGAAATCGCCTTTGGTCTTTTGCCGACTGTTATAGATGGTCTGAAGCGCGGTGAAGTAGAGGCGGCGCAATTCATGATCATCGGCTTGATCCGCCATCTGGTAAAGCGTTTCACCGAGGCCGTCGACGATGGTTAAAAAGTGCTCTGAAAATCGTTCTGCAGCATCTAAGCACTGCTCTTGAAATGCTTTGTCTGAAGTGGCTGGTGACCCATGATCTGATTCATTGAGCGGCGTGGTGCTATTGGCTGTCATGATATTGTTCCTGAAAATAGAAAATTCCCTACTGATATAGTCATTTATAGCAGTTTTTTTTAACTTTTTTTGTGACTTCACACTCAATAATTTTGTTTCCTGAGCGATACCTTAACTATGTATATAAGGTGTCGATGTCGCATAGATTAAGGAGAAGTGCGTGAGTAAGCTGAATATGGTTAAAGATCAAGAAGATGAAGTCGAAGAGGTGCCTGTGGTCAAGGTTTCGTCGCGCTGGCTTGACGAGGTCTCAGGGCTTGTTTCACCGCCAGACGTCTATGTGAAAGTGTTTGATTTAATGGAATCACCCACCGCTACAGCAGAAGATATGGGGCTGGTGATTAGCCAAGATCCGAGTTTAACCGCGCGCCTGCTTAAAATTGTTAACAGCCCACTTTATAATTTTAGCTCACGTATTGATACGGTTTCACGCGCGGTAGCAGTGGTCGGGTTGCGGGAACTTTACAGCTTGGTAGTGGCCGTCTCCGCGGTAAAATCGTTTTCTGCGATCCCTAATGATGTTGTCAATATGGATACTTTTTGGCGGCATAGCACCTATTGTGGGATCCTCTCACGCTTGCTGGCGAAGCGTTGCCATGTATTGCACACGGAGCGCCTCTTTATTGCGGGGCTACTACATGATATTGGCAGTCTAGTGATCTATAACCGGGTGCCTGATATTGCAAAAAAAATGCTTGAAAGTGCAAATGGTGATGAAGAGAAGCTATTCGATGTTGAGCAGGAAGAGCTAGGGTTTACCCACGCAGATCTCGGTGGTGAGTTATTAAAGCAATGGTCGTTGCCCTATAGCTTGCAAGAGGCGGTCGCTTTTCACCACGAGCCTGCGGCAGCCAAAGTGGCGAAAATGGAGGCGGCGATTGTTCACATCGCCAATATATTAGCCAACCAATCTGAGCTGGGCGCCTTTTGTGAAGTGAAAGTCCCAGAGACCGAAATTGACGATGCTGCTTGGGGTGCTGCGGGGCTGAAAAAAGAGAAATTTGATCGCGATGAAATTATCGGCGAAGCGGGTATTCAGTTTGTCGAAACGGCCAGCCTTTTCTGGTAGTTTTTTCTCCTGCTCAAATGGGTGATTATCCGATGAGCTGCATCAGGATAGTCTTCCTATCTAACACTTCTCTCATGCTAGACTAAGTGAAAAATGGCATGACGCCATATTTTATGGTGAGCAATTAATTTAGTAGTGAGGGTTGTTGTGAGCGTATCCAGATCAATTTTATGGCCTCTTTTTATAACCGGGGTGGCCGTCGTATCGACTTCATCAGCATCTGCTGGCGTCATTATTGAAAGTGTTAACAAGCATCAGATGCATAGCAAGGTGAGTATTGAAGCCACGCGCGCGCGCATTGATAGTGGCTCGAATGATGGCTATCTGTTAATGGATCTTGCAAGCGGCAAGACTTACACAGTAAACCACCTTGAAGGGGTGGTGATTGATCATGAGTCGGCCGTCGCGACCAGCGAGCATATTACCAGTGCAATCAAAGACCGCATGATGCCAAAAGTAGCGTTATTGAAGCAGGGTGATGGCCCTGTGATTAACGGCTTTCCGACGGATCATTACCGCGTGATGATCAACGACACTCTTCACTGCTCAGATGAATATCTCTCACCTAAGGCGACTGAGAATGAGATCGTCAAAAATTTTGTTGCTGCTATGGCGCGCGGCTCTGATGGCGTTGATAATTTGATTATGGCATCGCTATTTGGTAATGAGCAGATGTGCGAAGCTGCGGCTGATATCGTAGACGATGAATATGCTGAGAAAGGTTTGCCCATGCAATCGGTTGACCCACAAGGGATGGTGACTCACGAAATCACCTCGATCAACATGGCGGCAACCTTTGCCGCTGAAGATATGACGCTGCCTGCCCATTATGAACTGCTAAGCCGTGCGCAGATGCGAGAGCGTCTTAAGGAGCGCGCCAAGGAGTTGCAACAACAGATCGATGCGATGCCAGAGATAGACCTAGAGCAAGTGATGAAGCAGCAGCGAGAGATGCAGCAACGGATGAAAGACTCTGCCGCGGAGATGAAAAACAAGTTGAAAACCGGCTTTGAGTAAGCCACAACTCAGCGTTATGTTTTGCTTGGGATGACCTGTTTTGCGGCATGATTTGCACGCTGCCGTGCATCATTAGTGGTGCTGCTATAGGCGAGTGCCACCCCCATGCGGCGCTGCGTAAATGCCTCTGGTTTGCCAAACAGTCGGAGGTCAGTCTGCGGGTCTTGTAGCGCCGCGTCGATGCCTTCAAAAGTAACCCCTTTCTCATCCATTGTGCCGTAAATCACAGCGCTGGCCGCGGCCGTGACGTTCATCTCGACCGAGACCGGCAGACCAAGAATGGCACGGGCATGCAGTTCAAATTCATTTTGGTGTTGGCTAGCTAAGGTCACCATGCCGGTGTCGTGTGGGCGCGGACTCACCTCGCTGAACCAGACCTGATCGCCTTTAATAAACAGCTCAACGCCGAAGATGCCTCGGCCGCCAAGACTCTCCGTCACGGCGTGTGCGATCGCCTGTGAACGTTGCAGGGCGGTAGTGCTCATCGCCTGTGGCTGCCAGCTCTCAACATAATCGCCATTGACTTGTCGGTGGCCGATCGGCGCACAGAAGTGTGTTTCAACTTCGCCACTGCTGCCGCGTGCGCGTACTGTTAGTAGCGTGATCTCAAAATCGAACTCAATCATCTCTTCTACAATGACCCGCCCGCCTTTGATGCGGCCGCCGCTCATCGCGTAGTCCCACGCCGCTTCCACTTCTTCCGGTTCATTGATGGTCGATTGCCCTTTTCCCGATGATGACATCACCGGTTTAACGATGCAGGGGTAACCGACACCGCCATCGATTGCCATGCGCAGTTCGTTAAGGCTTTCCGCAAAGGCGTAACGTGATGTGGGCAGTGCCAGCGTTTCGGCAGCAAGTTTGCGAATCCCTTCACGGTTCATGGTGAGTTGTGCCGCACGTGCGGTGGGGATTATTTCAGCAATGCCATCAGCCTCGATCTGCGCCAGCGCATCGGTTGCAATCGCCTCGATCTCTGGCACGATAATATCGGGTCGTTCCTGTTCGATCAGTGCACACAGCGCGACGGGGTCCGCCATGTTAATCACATGCGCTCGATGCGCTACCTGGTGGCCGGGTGCATTTGCGTAACGATCTACCGCAATCGTTTCAACCCCAAGGCGTTGCAGTGCGATGATCACCTCTTTACCAAGTTCACCGCTGCCGAGCAGCATGACACGGGTTGCACTTGAGGCGAGTGGAGTGCCGATCTTCATGATTAATTCATCTGCTCATTGATCTGTTGAACAGCGCATCATGTCACCACAGGTGCAAGGATGCAATCGCCAAAATGTGGCGTGCTGTTTCGTGGAAAGCCACAATGAAAGCGGCTAAGATGGTGGCTAAATTTATTGGTAGAGGGGGTTATGATGAAGCTGGAGTCACTGGCATTACACCACGGGTATGAGTCTGAAGCGACCACAAAGGCGGCGGCTGTGCCGATCTACCAAACGACCAGCTACACCTTTGATGACACTCAGCACGGCGCAGACCTGTTTGATCTAAAAGTGGCGGGCAACATCTATACCCGCATTATGAACCCGACCAGCTCGGTGCTGGAGCAGCGCGTTGCTGAAATGGAGGGGGGCATCGGCGGGCTTGCGCTGGCCTCTGGCATGGCGGCAATCACTTATGCGATCCAGACGATTACCAGTGTGGGGGAGAACATTGTCTCGACCTCACAACTTTACGGCGGCACCTATAACCTTTTTAAACATAGCTTTCCACGCCAGGGCATTGAGGTGCGGATGGCTTCGCATGATGATTTTGAGGCGATTGAAAAACTGATCGACGATCAAACACGTGCGATTTTTTGTGAATCAATCGGTAACCCTGCGGGCAACATTGTTGATATTGAAAGGCTGGCTGAGATTGCCCATCGCCACGGTGTGCCTGTGATTGTCGATAACACAGTGGCGACCCCTTATCTCTGCCGCCCATTCGATTTTGGTGCGGATATTGTTGTGCACTCGCTGACTAAATACATTGGTGGGCATGGCACCTCAGTGGGCGGCATCATTGTTGACTCAGGCAAGTTTGATTGGGTCAAAAACAGTGACCGCTTTGCAATACTCAATGAGCCAGACCCCTCTTATCACGGTGTGATTTATACGGAGGCGCTGGGTGAGGCGGCATATATTGGGCGCGCACGGGTGGTGCCATTGCGGAACATGGGGGCGGCGATTTCGCCGATGAACGCCTTTTTGATTCTGCAAGGGCTAGAGACCTTAGGGCTTAGGATTGAACGCCACTGCGATAACGCCGAAGCGGTTGCGGCGTGGTTACAACAGCACCCTAAAATTACCTGGGTTAATTACGCAACACTGGCCGATAGCCCTTACCGTGAAATGGCAAAGAAAATTACAAAGGGCAAAGCTTCCGGAATCCTGAGTTTTGGTATCGAAGGGGGCAAGGAGGCGGGCGCTCGTTTTATCGATGCGCTTGAGATGATCTTGCGGTTGGTTAATATCGGTGACGCCAAATCACTCGCCTGCCACCCGGCCACCACGACCCATCGCCAGCTCGCGCCCGATGAGTTAAAGAGTGCCGGTGTGAGTGAGGACCTGGTGAGAATCTCAGTGGGGATCGAGCACAAGGAAGATATCATCGCAGACATCAGTCAAGCGTTAGAAAAGGTTTAACCTGCTGCTCGCCCCTGTCAATGCAGGCGGCGAGCCGCTACAATGCGTACCCCAAGGGCACTTCCTTCGGGGCGCGCAACTAATACTTAAGATTGATAGAGTGGAGATCGGAATGGTTATTTTTTCAACGTCGCATGGTGATATCACCATCGAAATGTTCCCCAACGAAGCACCGATTACGGTCGAGAACTTCCTTAAGTATGTCGATGATGGCTATTTTGATGGCACCATTTTTCATCGCGTGATCCCCGGTTTTATGTTGCAGGGCGGTGGTTTCACTGCGGAGATGGAGCAGAAAGAGACGCGCGATCAGATCAAAAACGAGGCTGACAACGGCCTGAAAAACGAGCGCGGCACCCTCTCAATGGCACGCACAGCGGTGGTTGATAGCGCGACTTCTCAGTTTTTCCTCAATTTGGTTAAAAACGATTTCCTTGATAACGGTAGCCGTGATTTCGGTTATGCCGTCTTTGCCAAAGTAGTCGATGGCATGGATGTGGCGGATGAGATTGCCAAAGTAGAGACCGGAAATAAAAATGGCCACCAAAATGTGCCGCTTGAGCCGGTGGTGATTAATTCGGCGCGTCGAGTTGATGCGCCGGCTGAAGAGGCGCGGGGTGATGAGGGCTGTTAACTCGAGTCGTTGTAAGTGAAACTTGAGTTTGAAGAAGGCGCTTTTATGGCGCCTTTTTTATACGTGTGATGCCGCTCTTCCCCAAAATCATATGCCATTTTTTATGTTCTGAAGAGTCTCTTCTTTTTTGTGGCTGAGAGTGCTGTGCGCGATCTTTTGGGAAAGGGGTTAATCCCACACCAACGGTGGCTCACCCATCAGTGCGGCCTGTTCGCGCAGCGCTAGGATGTGTTCATCCCAGTAACGCCCTGAATTAAACCACGGGAACGCCTGCGGAAAGGCAGGGTCGTTCCAGCGGCGAGCGATCCATGCGGCGTAGTGCATCATTCTTAAGGTGCGCAGCGCTTCGAGCAGGTGCAGTTCTCTTGGGTCAAATTCGCGGAACTCGATGTAGCCGTTTAGAAAATCGGCGAGACGTGCGGTCATGTAGGGGCGGTCGCCGGAGAGAAACATCCAGATGTCCTGAATTGCGGGCCCCA
>JALSHQ010000390.1 GCA_026982145.1 Gammaproteobacteria bacterium
ATCGTCGAAAACGGCCTATTTGAAATTGATGGCACTAAAGAAAAAAAACCTCTCGACTACCATCAAGATGATCGAACTAACATATCAACAGATGAGTTTTTGTCACTATTTGGGACACAGGTCAGACCACGCCCAAACCGAATTACTGACATCGATTACCAGCTCACTAGCGATTCCTTGAAACTTGTTCTTTCACTGCATGAGCGCCCTGTCTATACCCTTAAACCCTATAGTGAGCCATCAAGAATTGAGTTAACACTCGCCAAAACATTGGGCGACCTTGAAATTAACCGCCACACCAGTATGGCCGATTTTATCAGTGACCTTACCTCAACCCGGCATAAAGGAAGCCTTGTACTACAAGCCCAACTTTACGAGACAACAGAAGCAACGAGCAAAGTTATACGGAAACGAGGTAAACAGGGATATCAATTAATCATTAACATACAACGAATCTACCCTTGGGAAACGGAAGCAGCCATTCCAAAAATTGACCTATAAAACCCTAACTCAATGTTTTTTAATAGTTATTTAGCCACCAGTATGTGACCTGATTCTCAGAAACTCACCCAAAACTAAGGCATAGTTTGGGGCGTCGCTTAGCCGCCTTCATTGGGAGAATTATTATGCGAATCAAAACGCCTCTTCTTGCCACACTGCTTTGTGTGGGCGCTTTCAACATCAATGCAGACCCATACAACAATGCAGTCGACTCCGCCATTGATGGAAATTATAGCGCTGCATTTTCATACTGGATGCCACTTGCTAAGGCGGGAGACCCTCGCGCACAATTTAATATTGCTTTGATGTATCACGGTGGCTTGCATGTTAATTTCGATGAACCTGCCGCACTTGAATGGTACCTGAAGGCCGCTGAGAATGGCGTTACTGAAGCGCAAGAATATTTAGCCGCAGGCTATCAGGAGGGATGGTTTGGGCTGCCTGTTGATAAACAGCAATCAAACTACTGGCATAAAAAAATAGGCACATCCAGGCTATAAAATAGGCGTTATAGTCAAACCCCAATCATTTCACTCAGCACGCACACATAACGCGGCTGGGTGAAAAACGTTACACTGCTTTAGGCAAGAATAGCTCGATTGCCGCACTAAACTGCACTGCGGCCTCCTCTTTAATATCCTCAATGATGAGTTCGGTCACACCAGTCACCGCGATCGCAACAGGATCTGCTTTAGCCACAATGTAATCTTCTTCCTTACTATTCTCATCCATCTCAACATTGACTGCAATCACATCTGCTATGTGAACAATGCTGGCGCCGAGCGGTGAGAGTTCCGCCTTACTTGGCTCGTGGTGGAATTCAGTCGCATCAATAATCGTCTCAGGCAGACGCCAATCACGCAGGAGCTCGCCGCCAACCTTGGCGTGATCAAACCCCATGACCTCCTGCTCCGCTTCATGCAGCGGCACGGCGCCATCATTGGCCCTTAATTGAGTCTCACGGGACATCTCAGGCAATTTGTTCAGAATAATCAGCTGGCCAATGTCGTGTAGCAATCCTGAAACAAAAAATGGCTCGGTATGTAACGCATTGCACTTTGCAGCAAGCAGGCGTGCCAACACACCACAGTAGAGGCTATGACTCCAAAATGCATGTATGTCGAGCTGCTCACTTGGCATGTGTGAAAAGTTATTAATAACAGAGGTCGCGAGAATCAAGTCACGCAGGCCACGCGTGCCAATAATAGTGATGGCTCGCGAGACGGTATCAATTTTTGACGGAAAACCATATAGGGGGCTGTTGGCTATTTTTAGTAATCTTGCTGTCAGCGCTGGATCCTGGCTGATAAATCTACCAATATCTGATGCTGATGAGGATGGATCGTCCACCATTTCATTTATTTTGATAAAAACTTCGGGTAGTGTCGCGAGCTTGACCGAGCCTTTGATTAAATCGACCGCTTCCATTTCTCAATACTCCCTCTGGTAATCTTATTATGTTTCTTCATGGCAGCCACGCCTATTCATATGGCTATGCCAATAGCTTATCGCCAAGATCTAAACATTCTTTAAAATGAAGTGCTAACGAGTTTTACTCGCATAGAGGCACACTGAAAAAAACATAAATAAGCCCTGTGAATACATCATTCAATCAGCGGGTCAATTCGTAACTTCAGCCTCTAGGTTTCCTCGTTCAGACTCAAATTTATTGAGCCCTTCATCTATCATATGAACAGCAGAGCTAAGAGAAACATCAACGGAAGCGCCATTTTTAATCCGAATAAGTGCTTTATGAAATGCATCACTCATCACGGGGTAGAGCGGCGACTTTAGTTGGGAGAATATTGTTCCATTCTTTTGCTCTTCAACAACCTCAGAGAGCGACAGCTTATCATTAAGAAAATCAAAACGTGCAAGTGCGCTAAAGGTTGCAGGCAAAACTGCATTCGCTTTCGCAGCTAACAACACCTCGTCAGGCTGAAGTAAAAACTCCAGAAAACGCATCGCTGCTTGCGTGTCTTCACATGTACGTGTGACCCCCCATCCCCAGACATGCTGTGTGCGACGGCTGCCAGCCCCAAAATCAGGCAATGGCACCACGACAAGATCATCACCAAATGTCTCTTTATAACGCCTATATTTTTCTAAGCCCCCCCATGAGAGCGCGACTCGAGCATTAAGAAATGCTTGGCCATCAACATTCCCATCAACATAGCCGTCATTTATCCATCGTTGAATACGCCCTAAAACAGCCCTGTTTTGGGCGCTATTTAGCACTGCCGAGTTTTTATACGGTGGTTGCTCATCAAGCATCACCCCGCCGCCAGATAACAATATGGGGTGAAACATTCTGGTTAACGACTCTTTTTTCTGGTTAAGGCTCAAGTCAACGGCTGCAGAATAGTCCCCCTTTTTAACCAGCTGTTCGAGTAGCCCTTCAAACTCTTCTATATTCCAAGCCTCCTCGGAGACAACCGGGATACGGTACCCCACAGCCAGAAGTGCGCTTTTTCTGGCATACATCACCGGGCTATTGCTTACTGTGGCTAGCGAGTAGAGACGCCCATGGTACATGCCTTGTTTAAATGCAGCCGGTAAAATATCAAGGCGGGTGGTTTCAGTTAAAAACTTGTCCAGCTTAATTAAAGCACCACGCTCAGCGAAGTTGGCTAGGTAAGCGCTATTAAGTTCAATAATGTCCGGCAATGTGTCGGTTCTAATAGCAGCATCTATCTGTGCGTTGTATGTTCCTTTTGGCACTGAGATTAGCGTTATTTCTATTCTGCTATGTATTGCGTTAAAGCGCGCTACTTGATCTTGCAATAGTAGCAGGGCATTTTTATCCCCGGTATGAACCCAGACATCCAGTTCACTAATAATGGATTTTTTGCTCACAACCTTTTCTTGGCGATCACACCCCACGAGCAACCAAGAGATAGATGTCACCAAGAGTGAGCAAACCAGTAAACCAGAGAGACTTCGGTTTTTAATCATCCGCAGATAATAACGCAATCATTTTGAATATCATAAAACCTTTTTTCACCCCAAACGAAAAACCCCTTCCATTAAAGAAAGGGGCTTGCAATAAATCAACTCAGTGTTTTATTCACTCACCAACAGCACCACCTGCCAATAGCCGCTCGATTCGTTTAAATCCATGCTGCTTTGCGGCACCCATGGCAGTCTCTCCAGTGTTAGATGAGAGCCGAGAGTTTGCACCATTTTTTAATAAAATTGCCGCAATTTCAGCGTGTCCACCTCTTGAGGCGTAAATCAATGCAGTCATGCCTCCGATTGAAATATCGCGATGCGAATTAGGCTCTAGTTTTTCTATCGCATTAACTTCAGCATCATGCGCTATTAATGCCTCAACAATTTGTTGATAACCATTTCTAGCAGCAATCATTAATGGCGTACGGCCGATATGATCATATAAATTAGGATCAGCCTCATGTGCCAGCAGAAGCTCGACCACTTTGGCATAGCCTTGTTCAGAAGCTTTAAAAAGTGCGGTAATGCCATTATCATTTTGAAGATCAGTCTGAGCACCCGCCTTCAACAGCGTCTTGATTGTTTCGATGTGCCCACCGCTCGCAGCCTCAATCAACAATGAGGGGCGTGTCTCTTTTTTATGGATACGGACAATGAAGCGGTCAACCTTTCTTTCAACCTCAGCTCTATCCGGATCTGCCCCATTATCAAGCAATAGCGCCATAAGGTCTGCATTTCCATTGCGTGCAGCAATCAGCGTGGGGGTCTCTTGTTTGCGATTAGCCACTGGAATCTTCGCGCCCTTTTCAATCAAGTAGCTGGCAATTTCAATCTGATTTTTCTGTGCCGCCAGCAGCAGCGCTGTGTCACTACGTGAAATAGCTCGAAGTAACTCTCGCTCTTTAAAGCTCACGCTAGCACTAGCAATCCGCTGCTCTTTAAGCCCCCACGGGACATGATTAACATCAGCACCACCCTCAATAAGTGTGCGAGTGATATCTAAATTCCCGTAATAGACGGCTGTCATTAACGGGGTGATGCCCGTGTTTTTATCTCGATAATTGGCATTAATCGATTGCTTTAACAGCGTTATGGTTTTTTCCAAGTCACCAATCTTGGCCGCCTTTACCAGTGCATCTTCACTGGAGAGCGCGGCATAATGCGTTTCATCTCGTGCACCAGCTTTTTTCAGTAAATTAACAATATCGGTATGCCCCAACCACTGCGCAATAGTCAGCGCAGTATCGCCATTGGCGCGTGCTAAATTTGTTTTAGCGCCGTGCTTCAAAAGTGCAGCGGTGATCAAACCCCAATCGCCCTTTGCTCCTTTTAACCCGTACTGAGCAGCAATCATAAGAGGAGTGCTACCACCGCCCTCTTTAAGGGGGGCTTTTTTCATCACGTTTGCCTCCGCGCCTTTTGAAAGTAAAAACTCAATCATCGGCAAGCGCCCATGTTGCACCGCACTAATAAGCGCTGTCTCACCATCACGCTTGCTTAGGTCAACTTCACCACCCGCATTTAACAGTAGCTTGGCAATAGCGAGGTTTCCATGTGTAGCCGCATTCATCAGCGCCGTTGTGCCATCTTTGCTTTGGGCGTTTACATTGGCCTGATGCTCAATTAATCGTTTAAGAATTGATTGCTGATTTGCAGCTGCAGCTACCATTAATGCGGTATTGCCCAGCTCATCTACCAACTCAATATCTGCCCCCCCATTAAGCAAGTTGATAACCGTATCTTCATGCCCAAAACGTGCCGCGAGTACAAAATGATGCCCTTCCATTGAAACGGTGGCGTTTGTGTTAGTGGCTACCTCTTCCGCACTAACACTCACCGAGGCAAGCGAAATAGCACTGCACAATATAATGGGCGCTATTCTGAAGGATGATTTTGCTAATATTTGCATCAGCTTCTCCTCAATAATAATTCTATTTCCAGCATTGCAAAGTGTAACGTTGGCCATCCGTGGCGATTGTGCTGGATTGACCTTGAAGCTCAATATCACTGAATAATAGACTATTACACTCAAGATCGACAATAAAAGCTTCCAAAGCAATATCACTTTAACCACTCATTAAAAGTGGTTATTTTGCTATCACACTGACTTTTGAGCTAAAGAGTGATTGTCGGCGTGATTACGCAAGTGCGCGCTTAATATTACCTGCTAATTGACGATAGAGAGAAAGAAGCAGGATGTTTCAATATCATAATAGACAAGGAGCGCCAAGATGAAGCTGATGATTGTCGATGACGACAAGGATATTCTCATATACCTAGAGGGGATCGCCAAACGTTTTGGTGTGCAATATGAGGCATTTCTAGACTCTTCACTTGCGCTCGAACGCTTTTCTGAAGAGCCCACTAAATTTAATGCGGCAGTGCTCGATGTCTTTATGCCCGAACCCGATGGCATTGTGCTGGCGAAAAGAATGCTCGAACTTAATGGGAAAATGCGCTTCCTCTTTGTCAGCGGACTCAGTGACCCTGCCAATGTAAATTTCATCATGCAAAAGGGAGACTACCTGCATAAACCCTTCTGGTTTGAAGATGCTGCTATTCGCATCAAAAACTTAATTAGCCTCGCAGAAAAGGCGACTGAACATCACGACCAAAACAGGCTCAATGAGATCACCACTAAAGCCGTCGAACTGGCAGAGATTTCATCATGTAAAGAGCCTTATTTCCTTGCCGTGCTTGCTGCCAATAAACTGCACCTTCCCGTTAATGACTACCCCGAAAGTTTCTGGGAGTTAACCGCCTCGGAGATCAAGCGAAAAACTCAGGGAGTCAATGGCTGAAAACTTTAGTAGGCAGTGCTGAGTTATTTAGTGGCGCAAACGATACCCTTGTTTAAGTAGGTTTATCGCAAACAGTGTCAGCCCGAGTAGAGCGGTCAATATAACAGTCAAGCTTACCCAAGGGGAGACATCCGAAACACCGAAAAAGCCGTAACGAAAACCATCAATCATATAGAAAAACGGGTTGAGATGAGAGACCATTTGCCAAAACTCGGGCAAGGAGTGAATGGAGTAAAAGACACCACTCAAGAATGAAAGGGGCATGATCACAAAATTTTGGAACCCGGCCAGTTGGTCAAATTTTTCAGCCCAGATGCCGGCAATAATCCCTAGCGTGCCGAGCACTGCACTGCCGAGCAATGCAAAGAGCAAAAGAAAAATAAAACTGTGTATCGGCACCGGAACAAAACAGATCGCCACCAAAAACACCCCCATGCCCACCACTAACCCGCGAACCACAGCCGCCAACATAAAGGCCATAAAAAACTCAATATAAGAGAGTGGTGTCAGCAAGACAAAAACAATGTTACCCGTCACCTTCGACTGGATCAGGCTGGATGAACTGTTGGCAAAGGCGTTCTGAATAATTGTCATCATCACGAGCCCTGGGATCAGAAAAGAGGTGTAACTCACATCATCAAAGACCGCGACACGATCCTTCAAGACGTGTGAGAAAACCACAAAATAGAGCAGCGTGGTGATGATTGGCGCGAGAATTGTCTGTAGCGCGACCTTATAAAAACGTAACGTCTCTTTGTAAAAAAGGGTATAAAATCCGCGGTTCATCGTGAACCTCTCTTTGTTGTCAGTTCAACAAAGACATCTTCAAGGTCTGCTCGTTCTGTCTCCAAGTCAACCACCTGAATACCCGCCGCCGCAATCTCCGCCAGCACTTCGACGATTGAGTCCTGCTCTTTGTTTAACTCAAGCCAGATGCGATTACCCTCAATCCGTTTCACTTTATTGCGAATGCTTTCAGCTAACTGTGGCGGTAACGCCGCGACCGCTTCCGCTGTTTTAACCATTAAATGTAAGGTGTTGCATATTTCACTCTGTAATAATGAGGCTTTGGTATCGAGCGCGATCACTTCGCCGTGGTTGAGAATTGCAATGCGGTCACACAACTTCTCAGCTTCTTCCAAATAGTGAGTGGTCAGCACAATGGTGTGCCCTTTCTGATTCAGCTGTGAAATAAAATCCCACAGCAGTTGGCGCAGTTCAACATCAACTCCCGCGGTCGGTTCATCTAAAATCACCACCTCGGGCTGGTGCACCAGCGCTTGTGCGATCAGCACACGGCGTTTCATCCCCCCGGAGAGCGCACGCATATTGCTGTCTGCCTTATCTGTCAGCGCCAATGCTTCCAATAACTCGTCGATCCAGCCACGGTTCTCTTTGCCTAAGCCAAAATAGCCTGACTGCATCTCCAACACTTCGCGCACCGAAAAAAAGGCATCAAATACCAACTCCTGCGGCACAATGCCCAGCGCACGTCGGGCGTTGCGGTAATCCTTAACAACATCATGACCCAGCACCGCCACCTCGCCTGAATCTGCGCGTGCGAGACCTGCAATAATATTAATGAGCGTTGACTTCCCCGCGCCATTAGGGCCGAGCAAGCCAAAAAATTCACCCCGATTAATGGTGATATCGACCCCTTTCAACGCCTCAAAAGCACCATAGGATTTTTTTACATTTCGGATTGAGATAGCAGCGGTCATAAGCATCACACATAAATTTGAGTGCGCCATTCTACACCAACAAATCAATAGAAAGCTGGGCGATTGAGGCTGTTTCCTCCACCCTCTCCCACCTAAAATCAATTTGAGAGACTCTCATGTAAAACTTAAATTGGCCGAACATAGCTATATCGGTAGTTTTTTCATTGACATAAAGGCTACTATTCATGTCACATGATAAATTTTTAATGTTGCTGAACCACTTTAATCTACGGCTCATGCCACCGTCAGGAAGATTAAGCCCGCGCAAAAAGGAAGCTACGCACCATGTCAGACAAAAAAAAGTCATCAACCTCTTCTTTTAGCAGCAATGTCGACCGCATGGTCGACCACACATTTTCCATTCTGAATCTCGATGAGGGAACCGCTCA
>JALSHQ010000391.1 GCA_026982145.1 Gammaproteobacteria bacterium
ACCGCTTAAACATAATGGTTTTACGCTGCTGCCTATGGGTGAAATCGTTATCACTACTGCCACCGTTTATGTTTGGGGCGAGCGCGCTCTGAGGTTCTATCGGCCAATGGGGTGGAGTGAGTAGTGTGCTTGTACTGAGGTGTGAAGGGGGTCACATCCTTCGTTTAGTGCGGGAGAGGCTAGTGGGCTAGATGAACTTGCGGCAAGATGATTGTGTGCTAAAAAAACGCCAGTGCATCCGTGGGTTAGCAACTGTTTGTGGCAAGCGATACGCTATTTTTCAAGCGGCGCTTGACTTGCCATGAAAACAGTTGAGGTACCTTTAAGAGAGCGCGCTGGCAATGTTGCTGCGTGCAGTCGTGTAAGTGGCGGTGAGGGATGCAAACGCAATGATGAAAATGAACATCACACTGGTGAGTAGGTAGTGAGGCCAAGAGATGTAAATGAATATTGGGTACCCTTCTGTTTTTCCGGGAGGTGCGGGCATCATCAGTGCTGAGGCGTTAATCAGATTCGCGGTGGCGTATGCGAGCAGCATGCCGAGGGCAGTGGCCGCAATGCCGATCAGGCAGCCCTCAAGGGTGAAGTTAGCGTAGATGCGTGCCGGGGGAGTGCCGAGGGCGCTAAGGGTCGCAATCTCTTCGCGCCGCTGGTAAATAGTGAGTGCAATGGTGTTTGAGATGGCGAGAAATACAACGACCAGAATGATGATGCCCATTACCCCGAAGATGCGGTCATACAGTGCTTTTACCTTATGGTAGAGCTCTGCACGCTGCTGCCATGTTTGCACTGTGATGCCATCGAGGCGGGTTTGCAGTGCATTTTTTAATGCGCCACTCTCATCACTTTGGTTTAAGTAAACCGATAGCTGGCTGATGTGGTCCGTGCCTAGTAGCGTGGTGGCTGTGGAGAGATTGACCATCAATGTATGGTTGTCTGTTCGCGGCGTGCCGTTGTGGAAAACCCCGGCCAAGCGCACCGTAATCTCGCTCTGCTCACCATTATTTCGGCGGGTTTGTAGGGTGAGCAGATCACCCGTTGTTGCGCCTAATGTGCGTGCTAGCACTCTGCCCAGCATCACGTCGGGCAGCTCTTCTGCTGTTAACCATGGATTAAGTGTGCCGCTGGTTAAGAGAAAGGGGCCGTGTACGCGGAACTCTTCTTGAGGGTCAACGCCACTGCCAAAGAAAACGGCGCTTTGGGTGCCTTTGGAGATGATGCCTTCAAAATGTGCGCGCGGCAAGACGCGCAGCACGCGCTCGTCCTCCCATAGTGATTCCTGAATGGCCTGCCAGCCGCTCAAGGTGAGTTGCTGGTGAGCCCCGCCCGGCAGCGCCGTAGTGCGCTCATCTGTGATGATGATATGCCCTTCGGTGCGCATGGCGATCTCCTGTAAGGAATCATAGGTGGAGAGCATAAAACCGTTGCCCATCAATAGTGCGGTAAGCCCGACGGCGATAATTAACAGGGTGCTGATGACGCGGGTGCCATCGCGCAGAATATTACGCGTGGCGATGAGCAGCCAGTTCATGCGGTGGCCTCAATGCGGCCATCAAGCAGTGATATCTTGCGGTCGCAGTGGTTGATCACAAAGGGGTCATGGCTGGCGATGAGGAAGCTGGCACCGTATTGTCGGTTAAGCTCACGCATCAACTGCAGACCTGTGTGGGCGTGTTGATGATCTAGGCTGGCACTAGGCTCATCGGCGATCACGAGTTGAGGCCGCTTGATCAGCGCACGTGCGATGCCGACCCTTTGCCGCTCTCCACCAGAAAGCTGTTGAGGGAGTTGTTGGCGTCGCTGCTCCAGCCCCATTTGGGTTAGCAACTGCTCCACCTCATGCCGAATCTGTTGAGGCCGCTCACCGTTGAGCAGTAGCGGATAGGCGATGTTTTCATAAACAGTCATTGCAGGGATCAGTTGATGGCGCTGAAAGATAAAGCCGATCTCACGGCGGCGATAGGCGCAGCGCTCTCTTGCACTGAGCTGATTAAGCGGCTTCCCGTTAAAGTAATAACAGCCACTGTCAGGGGCATCGATAAGGCCGCAGATATTAAGTAACGTGCTTTTACCACTACCTGACGGCCCCTCTATGGCAAGAAATTCACCCGCATTAAGTGAGAAGGTGATCTCTGCAAGGGCAGTCACACTATTGTCATCTTTGCCATAATGTTTGCAAATAGCATCGAGTGAGAGCCGTGCCGTCATCTTATTTTGAAAAGCTGTTGAGTTGGGCGCTGGCTTTCTTGCCGTTTTCCCCGTCGGGGTCAGTTTCGAAAGTGAGCTTAAGATAATGCTGTTGTAGGTGAAGGTCGTTTGATTTGTCGGCCGCAATCGCTGCAGCAAAATAGATGGCCGCCTGCAGCCCTTGCGGCATCTCCGCAAAACGAGGATGAGCCAGTAGCTGTTTGAGCAGGTGCCTCCCCTCTCTGAGGCGGTGGAAAACGGCATCAGGAAGATTGACGAAAACATAGGTCGCTACTAACTGAGCCTCCACTTTTTCTAGGTAGTCTCCTGGGTGGCTGCGAAGTTTTCGAATGGCACGGTCAATGATGTTCAGCCCCTCCTCCGTTTCTCGCATACGGTCTAGCGGGCGCTTGCCGATCTCTTTGCCTCTTAGTGCGAGGGTGCCGCCTTTATAAGCCAGTATGAGCGGGTGCCCCGGGTATTTTTTTTCTAACTTACGAATGACTTTGGATGCTTTGCGTACATCGCGATCATTACCGTCCGTGGCGACCAAATAGACTTCGCGCAATGTTTCGATCTCTTTTTCGAACACCTCTTTTGCATAAGCAGGGGAGAGCGAAGTCGTCGCCAGAAGCAGCAGGAGTAGGCACCAGAGTGGTCTCATCATCGTGGCTGTGGTATCGCTTGAAGCGCGCTGTTTACCACATCAAATCATCAGGAATTTGATAGTCGGCATAAGGATCATCCTGATTATCATCAGGCTCACTGCTATGGTCGTTTGTGATGATGCAGCGCTCATCTCGCTGCTTGATTTTCTCTGCTACCGGCATGGGCACGAGTTCATAGCCATCATCCAGCTTTGCGATAGCGAGCAGTTTTGCACTCAGGTGGTTGCGAATTTTTGCTGTTACATAGAGGCGCTTGATGATGTTGTTGTCTGTAAAGTGATAAGCGATGTCACCCTCATAATCATTAACTCGGTTGGTCTCAATCAGTTGCCGGATTTGGGCAGTAATGGCGGCATGTTCAGCGGCCTCTTTTCGCTGCTGGTTAAGCTGTCGATCGCGCTCAACCTTATCAGCGTGGGCTCTGTTTGCCAGTAGTGTGGCTTCGTCTAATTGAACCGCGACACCTTTTTTGCTCTTCTGTTTCTGGCTTTTGTACTGGCTGTGTTTGCTTTTTTGAGCTTTGGACTTGTCTACCAGCCCGCTCTTTTTTAACTGGTCGAAAAGTGAATTCCCCATAGATCTTCTCCGCGTGATCTGGCTGTTTTTATAAGGAAAGCATAGGTTACCTGTTTTTACGTGAATGTCACGTTTCTGCTTATCGGTAGAGAGGGGTGGATAGATGCTTTTGAATCGTCATTTTACATTCGATGACACCCGATTTTGAGGGCGCCACTTACTCACGTATCATACCGAGTAGAGCTAAACAATTATAAGGTCACTTGTTTGGCTACCCGAAGTGATAGCAGGAACAAAACCGTGGACTTAACATTATCTCTTTTTAATCAGGTGCTCATTTTTATTGTTGTGTCTGCTTGTTTGGTGGCGGTGTCATGGAGGGCTTTGCTGAATGTAAAATGCCATGGCTTTTACCGTTTCTTTGCTTTTGAGTCGATTCTGGTGTTGGTGCTGCTTAACTTGCCTTATTGGGAGTATGACCCGCTCTCTATTCGGCAACTGTTCTCATGGACATTTCTGCTGCTCTCTATATTGTTTGCGGCCCTAGGTTTTCATTTACTACGGAAGCTGGGTGGCATGTTAAAACCTAGAGCAGAGAGTGTGGAAAATTTTTCATTTGAAAATACTACACGCCTAGTGTCAAACGGTATCTATGCTTATATTAGGCACCCGATGTATTGCGCGCTACTGTTGCTGGCATGGGGTGCTTATCTTAAAAATTACTCGATAGCGGCGACCGTTACGGTTTGCTTTGCAACGTTGTGCCTGTTTCTAACCGCGAAAATGGAAGAGCGTGAGAACGTTGAATTCTTTGGCGCGTCTTATCTGCCGTATGCAAAAAGGACTAAGATGTTTATTCCCTTTATTTTCTAGTTTTCGACCGTTACGGCTCACTATGCTGATTTGAATAATAAAACGGCGAGTAATCCATAAAACCATAACAGAGTTAGCAGTGCAGTCATCACTCTTGCAGGTGGCGAGTTAATGAGCGGCGCGATCTGTTTATCGTAAGTCTCAAGTGTTTTAAAAGCCCCTGTGCCAGGGGGGCGACCGGCTGCTCGGTTACGGCGGCAGTCTCGCTGGAAGGCGAGCTGCCAACAGTTCTCTGCGACATAGCTACCGGTATCAAACCAGTAACGCGCGCCCTGTTTCAGCCCTTCTGCAAAACTCAAACGGTGAATGATTTTTAGGAAAGGGATGAGGTTTAAAGCGTCAGTTTTTTCCTGCTGTCGGTAAGCTGATTGCGCGGCACCGAAAAAAGCGTGGAATCCAATGCGGTCAAAGTTACAGATGATCGCGTTTAAGGTCTGGCGCTGTTTAAGCCCTTCAGTTTCGAAACGGCGCGCTGAGGTGCCGACGCTGCCGGGCAGCGTGACCCAGTGACCGTGGTCAAAAATTTTATGGGCAAGGCGTGCATCTTCCATAAAATTGAGTGATTCATCAAAACCGCCGAGCTGTTGCAGGTAGCGTTGTGATAACCAGAACCCTTGATCGCCGTTGATGCAGTCGCGGCGGTTGAGTCTAGTTTTTGCCTCAAAAAAATAGTAACCCGCATCATGGTGATGATTGTTCCGAATAAAGTAGAGCCCGAAGTGGCCTGCTACGTCGTCATCCCCGCGCGTTTTGCGCACACGCTCCATCGCGGCTTTGGCATCGGCAAGTAGGTGGGGGTTATCGATCGTTGTATCAGCATGTAAAAAGAGCAGGTCATCGGCATGCGCATGGCGGCTGCCGGCGTTCATCTGTTTGGCGCGACCTGCGGGCGTTGAGACCCCTTGAAATGGAACTTGTGCTGCCTCAGCCGTGAGGCGGCAAGCGGCGAGTGTTTCATCACTGCTGCCGCCATCGGCGACGATAATTTCAAAATGGATATTCTGTTGCTTTCCCAGCGCGGTGATCAGCGCGGGCAGGCTGGTAGCTTCATTGAGTGCGGGGATGATGACGGCGAGTTCGTAGCCGGGCGTGTTGTTCATGTGAGCCTTGGTCGTTCGATTTGGCCGAGTAACCGCTCGGCCTCTGCCAAATCTTCTTCACGGTCGATATCCTGAAAGGTCTTCAATTCAGCCAGCGGCCACTGGAGCTGTGCGACTCTTTCACGGGTGGCGGCCAGTACCTCATCGCTTCCCCAGCGGATACCGGAAAATAAAACAGGCGAGAAGCGCGTTAGCCCAATCAACACATAACCACCGTCCATTGCAGGTGCCAGCACAACATGATGGCCGCCCTGTAGCAGGGTGAATGCTTGTGTAAAGTCTGCGGCACTGAGTGCCGGGCAGTCGGTGCCGATGATGGCGCTATTGAAGCCCTGTTTAAGATTGCTCTCTATTGCATGTGCCATCCGTTCGCCGAGGTCATGCCCTTGCTGCGCATGAAGTGTCAGCGGAAAGCTGTGCTGACACGCCGCAAAAAAAGGGTGGGTGGTGTCGGGCGCGCACCAGAGCTGCACTGGGCAGAGCGCAGCACGTGTCACGGTGGTGAGCGTATGCATCACCAGTCTTTTATGCAGTGCGGCGGCACCTACCTCACCCAGCGCCGGAGCCAAGCGTGTTTTCGCTTGGCCAGCCACAGGCGCTTTGGCAAAGACAATCAAACGTGCATCAGGGAACTGCATGATGGGAGCGGTTGCTGCCTGAGCCATCACTCAAGCGCGCCTCCACAACTGCTGCCTTGCCCTGCCGTGCAGCCGTAACAGTGATCTTTGACGACAATCGGCTGCCCTTCAATATCCATTGCGCTGAGTTCACTAATGTGCGCGCGCAGTGTTGTGTTGAGCGGTGCGGGTAGCTCAAGCATCTGGTTGAAATCACAATCGTAGAGATAGCCTTGCCAATCAACGCTTAGGGTTGAGCGGCACATTACATCGGCCAGTGTGTCGCGATTGTATGAGTCGCGCAGCAGTGTCATGTACGCTTCAAACTGCCCTTTGGAAACGAGTGTGCTGCCAAAGCGTTTAATCGGCATGTTGGTGATGGTGAAGAGCTGGTTAAATTCGATATTGTAATGTTCTTTGAGGTGGGTTTTATATGCGGCTTCAAGCGCTGCTTGCGGCGGGGGCAGTACGGCATCTTGGGGATTGAAGACAAGGTTGATGGTGAGCCCGCTCTCCTTTTTTCCGTAACCGAGGGCGTTGAGCTTTTTGAGCCCGGTGATGCTGTCGTGAAAGACCCCTTTGCCGCGCTGTGCGTTGACGTTGTCCTCGAGATAGCAGGGGAGTGAGGCGACGATTTCAACCTGTTGTGCGGCGAGAAATGGTGCCAGTGTTTCATAGCCGGTTTCACTTAAGATCGTGAGATTACAGCGGTCAATGACCTTGACCCCTAAGGTGCGAGCGCCACTGACGAGGTCACGAAAATGAGGGTTCATCTCTGGCGCACCGCCGGTTAGGTCGAGCGCCCTGACGTTGCCTTGAGCAAGGTAATTGAGGATCTCATCGATGGTCTCTCGGCTCATCTCCTCAGTGCGTGTTGGCCCTGCGTTTACATGGCAGTGGAGGCAGCTTTGATTGCAGCGATATCCGAGGTTGATCTGCAACGTCTCTAATGTGGTACGGCGCAGGGCGGGAAAATCGGAGGCTTCAAGTAGTGGAAGCGTGGCATGCATGGTCGTTCCTTTCTCTTTAATTCAGGGTGAAAAGCATACCATGCCAACCGCTTATCGGTGAGGCGGGGATGCTTATGCTATCCCCATAATTTCAATTCAATATTGGTGATGTGGAGAAGATGAACAGTAGTCGCACGAGTCATCAAAACCTTGCGCTGCGTGGCAAGCGTCGTTACTGAAAACGCAGCGGGTTAAGTTATCGGCTGAAACGGCGATAGAGAAGTATAGCCTTATATAAATGTTACCCGACTGATCGTAAGGCGAGCTAAGACAGGAGGATGTCGAGCAATGATGCCTGAAATGGATGGGTTTGAGCAGGAGCTGAAAACGCTAAAAGATGCTTATGCAGAGCAGCTGCCGGAGAAGCTGGCTCAGATGGAGGTGCTATGGCGTGGCCTGATTGAGCAGGGATGGAATGAGGAATGTTTTAAGGCGTTTCACCGCATGGTGCACAGCATGGCCGGTTCTGCCCCAGTGTTTGGTTTTACGGCAGTGGGCAGAAGTGCGCGCGAACTTGAAGCGCGGCTAATGGCGATATCCGCAAGCGGCGCGCCGTTAAGCGATGTGGATGGCAAAGAATTTTCATCGTTAATGGCCACAATACGGGCGTCGGCACAGTTGTTGGATGATTGAACTGTGGCTGCTCACCACTTTACCGGTGTTTGTTATCACGCGCTATCTGTTGCTGAATACTACTGTTGATGCGTTTTTCTGCGGCCTCTGAAAGGGGCGGGATGATACCCTGCTGTGCCTTATCTGACGCCATTAAACGACGCGCAGAGCGCGTGACGAATTGCAGCTGCTTTTGATAGCAGTTACAGGTTTTACAGATGAGCAGGTGGAGCCTAAGCCCGATACGCTCTTTAAATGTCAGTTTGCGATCGAGACGTAGTGAGAGCAGCTCCCCGACCTCTTTGCATGACAACATCAGCGCACCTCCTGATCATCACGGTTGAACCAGCGTGAATCGAGGCAGTTGCGCAGACGCATCCGCGCGCGCGACAGCATGACCCACATATTATTGGTCGTCGAAATCTCCAGCAGCTTACAGATCTCATCAGTGGTGAGCCCCTTGATCTCGCGCAAGATGAAGAGGTCTGCAAGGTGGTCTGGCAGGTGTGCAATGCAGGCAGCAAAAACTTTCCAGAACTCGCTATTTTCGTGTGCTTGGTCGGGGTTTTGCCAGCGGGTAAGTGAGAGATTCCAGTGACCCGTGTGGTCGAATTGTTGGTCAAGCTGTTCTGCCAGCGCCTCAATATCATCGCTCGGTTGTTCGCGCTTATGTTTGCGAAAGTGATCGATAATTTTGTGTTTGAGAATG
>JALSHQ010000392.1 GCA_026982145.1 Gammaproteobacteria bacterium
CGGTGGCCATCTGACCAATTTCATCATTTGAACGCACCGTGGCTGCTAGGGTGAGGTCTGAATTTTGCTCGACGTTAACCAGCGTATCTCGAAAACGGTTGATAGGGTTAAAAATAGTACTGATCGCAAGCCGACCTAAAAATGCAGCGAGGCAGATGCTAATGGCCAGCATGCTCCAGATGACGAGCGTAAGAAAATCTTCTTTAGCGGTAACAGCGGCGGTGTCATCTGCGAGCTGTTGCTGTTGCGCTTTCAACAATGTCGTCAATAACGATTTTAGCTGATGGTTGATCGGTTCAATATTGGCTATCACTGAGTGGTTAACAATTGGCTTGTCGGGTGGTGTGTAGAGGTTGAAAATCTTTTCTGGTAACGGCACAAATTTCTTGCGTGCATCAGCAAAAAGCCAAAAGGATTGGCGCTGTTTCAGGGTGAGTTGTTTGGTGTTGTTTTTTAATACCGAAAAACGTTTGGCATTTTGTTGTGCCAACTGCTGCTGCTCATCGCGGAACTGTTTTTCGCCGCTCAATAAAAAGGTACGAATATTGGAAACTTCTAGTGCGGTTGCACCGCGCAAGTCTGCCATCATGCCGAGCAGTGCCTTGCGCCCTTTATCCTCTGTTACTTTTAGTTCAAGATTAATAATGCGTGTCATCTGTCGGTTCATGATATCGGCGGCTGGAATCGCTTTCTCGGCGAGCAGCTCAAACGCCGGGGCATTGTGGCTGCTGTTGATGCGAGGAGACGCCACAATCTTGTCACGCTCGGTTTTGAGCTCAGCCAGTAGCTGCTCAATTTCAGCAAGGGCGTTTATCTGATGCTGTGCTCCCCCGCCGCTGGTGGCCTTTTTTAATGTGGCCAGCGCAGGTTCAATTTCACCGTTTCGGACTGCAGCCATCTTCTCTTTAAAGCGCACATCATCACTCTGCACCCAGTTGTGCAGTGCGTTAATTTCATGGTTGATGCCGCTGATGAGGGCGGTTGTTGCAAAAGCGGCTGGGGCGCGTGATTCACTGATCTGATGGGCGAGCTGTGTTGATTTGCCAAGTTGCCAGAGTGTCACCACTGAGATCACGACGATGATTCCAGCCATCATCACATAGGAGAGGGTCAGTTTTTTCTGCAGCGAGTGGCTACCTGCGGTTGATGCGGTCATGTTGGTTTGTCCTTGTCTGCCAAGTTTAAATGTTGGCGGCTGTTATCGATCGCACAGTGAGCCGTGGCGTCAAAAAAACCGCGCACTCAGCATGCAGGTGAATACAGCATTTAACATGCCACTATTGAAAATAGGGGTGCGTGCCCCTCAGAAAGAGGGGGTGAGGCAGGGTAAGTGATTAAGCGCTGGCAATGCCGCTGTGGCGCAGCAGGGCGTCGATTTGAGGTTCGCGGCCGCGAAAATCGATGAAAAGCTCCATCGGATCACGCGAGCCACCCTGCTCCAGAATCATTGAGAGAAAATTCAGGCCGGTCTCCCGGTCGAAAATGCCTTTCTCTTCAAACAGCGAGAAGGCGTCGCTGGAGAGCACCTCAGCCCATTTATAGCTGTAGTAGCCCGCTGAGTAGCCGCCTGAAAAGATATGTGAAAAGCTGTGCGGAAAGCGGTTGAATGCGGGGGGGGTAAAGACGGAGACCTGCTGGCGCACATCGTCAAGAATCTCATGGATGCGAGCCCCTTTTTTGGGGTCATACTCGAGGTGGATACGAAAATCAAAAATCGAGAATTCGAGCTGACGTATCATCTGCATTCCGGATTGGAAGTTTTTGGCCGCCAGCATTTTGTCGAACATCTCATCCGGCAGTGCCTTTCCGCTCTGATAGTGGCCGGAGATCAGCGCCAACGCTTCACGCTCCCAGCACCAGTTCTCCATAAATTGGCTTGGTAGTTCAACCGCATCCCACGCGACGCCGTTAATGCCGGAGACACTCGGATAGTTCACCTTAGTGAGCATGTGGTGGAGGCCGTGGCCAAACTCATGGAAGAGGGTCAGCACCTCATCGTGGGTGAAAAGCGCCGGGTCGTCACCGATGGGTGAGGAGAAGTTACAGGTGAGGTAAGCGACCGGTGTTTGAATGTCGCCGCTATCGGTGAGCTTGCGTACGATGCACTCATCCATCCACGCGCCACCCCGTTTGAACTGGCGCGCATAGAGGTCGAGGTAGAACTGCCCGCGCAGTTGTCCTTCCTTATCGAAAATCTCAAAGAAGCGCACATCTTTATGCCACGTTTCGACCCGACGAGATTCAGTGATGTTGAGACCGTAAAGCTTTTCGACCACCGCGAACATCCCCTGAATGACCCGGTGCTCAGGAAAATAAGGTTTGATCGCCTCTTGTGAAATCGAGTATTTATGCTGGCGCAATTTTTCACCGTAATAGACGATATCCCACGCCTCAAGATCGGCAATGCCGTGTTCTATTTTAGCAAAGGCCCGCAGCTCATCGAGGTCAGCTTGGGCGATTGGCTGTGAGCGCTCGGCAAGGTCGGTAAGGAAATCGATCACTTGCGTCGTTGAGAGTGCCATCTTGGTGGCGATGGAACGCTCGGCATAATTTTCAAAGCCGAGCAGTTGTGCCGCCTCATGTCGCAGCGCCAAGATCTGCTCCATCAGCGGGCTGTTATCCCACTGTCCGGCATGTGGCCCTTCATCGGAAGCGCGGGTCACAAAGGCGGTGTAGATCTCCTTTCTGAATGCGCGTTCATCCGCATAGGTGATCACCCCAAGGTACGATGGAAACTCCAGCGTAAAGAGCCACCCTTGTTGCTCACGCTGCGTTGCACTCTGTTGTGCCATCGCCCGCACCGACTCAGGCAGGCCGGCCAGCGCGCTTTCATCGGTGATGAGCTTGGTCCATGCGCGGGTGGCATCGAGAATGTGCTCTTCAAATTGACTGGTGAGTGCGGAGAGCTCTTCCATCAGCGCTTTGTAGCGCGCTTGCTGATCGGGGTTGAGGTCGATGCCTGAAAGTCGAAAATCACGGATGGCATTATC
This sequence comes from Gammaproteobacteria bacterium, assembly GCA_026982145.1. Classification (GTDB taxonomy): domain Bacteria; phylum Pseudomonadota; class Gammaproteobacteria; order SZUA-140; family SZUA-140; genus SZUA-76. The sequence goes on from JALSHQ010000392.1 coordinate 2,991, forward strand.
GATGATCTTTTTCTGTGCACTATCGAGCTGATGATACACATCACCCTTGGCGATCGACTGATAGGCTTTAAAAAGCCCCGCATGCTGCCCCATCTCGGTGGCGTAGTTGCTGAGCTTGCCGAGGCAGGCGTTATAAGCGGCGCGCAACTCGTCGCTATTAACCACGGAATTAAGGTGGCTCACCGGTGACCAGACACGCGCAAGGCGTTCATCCAGATCTTCCAGCGGTTGCACCAGATTATCCCAAGTGTAATCGCGATTGGCCGTAAGCAGCTGCTGCACTTGAGCGCGCGACTCAGCCAGTACCTGATCGATAGCGGGTTCAACATGTTCAGCCTTTATCAGGCTGAAACGGGGCAGACCACTGAGGTCGAGTAACGGGTTTTTCATCGCTTGGGAGGTCCCTTTCAATATGGTTCGTTCACGTGCAGTTGGCAACTAATGTACCATGTTAAAAAAGCCTGCGCACCGGGGTGTGGCAGGCTGTGAAAGGGGAAGATAACATGGCACATCATTTTGATTTAATCGCCATCGGCGGGGGTAGCGGCGGCATTGCGGTGGCACGGCGCGCCACAGAATATGGGGCGAAGTGCGCGGTGATAGAAGCGAGCCATTTGGGCGGCACCTGCGTTAATGTTGGGTGTGTGCCTAAAAAGGTGATGTGGTATGCCGCGCAACTCAATCACGCACTGCATGACGCGCCCGACTACGGGTTCGATGCCGCGCTAACCACCATCGCACCCCGAGGGCACCTTGACTGGCAACAGCTTAAAACAAAACGTGACGCCTATGTTGAGCGGCTGAATAAAATTTATGCGCGTAACTTGGAAAACTCAGGGGTGACGGTGGTGAAGGGGCGCGCTGCATTTACCTCAGAAAATAGCGTGACGGTGGCGGGCGAGACTTACAGTGCAAACCACATCGTCATCGCTTGTGGTGGTCGCCCTGCCCTGCCCAAGATCAAAGGCGTAGAATATGGCATCACTTCGGACGGTTTTTTTGAGCTGGCGGCCGCGCCGCGCCGGGTGGCGATTATCGGCTCAGGTTATATTGCGGTTGAACTCGCAGGGGTCTTGAACGGGCTGGGCAGTGAGGTGAGCCTACTGTTGCGACGACAACATCTGCTCAAAAATTTCGATGTGATGCTGCGTGAAGCACTGTTGGAACAGATGCAGGATGACGGCATCCTGATTGCCACCGGCATCAACCTTTCCGCTGTTGAACGTGGCCGTGATGAGGTGTTGACACTGCGCACCCATGATGGTCATACGATGGCAGGTTATGATGCGCTGATCTGGGCGATTGGGCGAGAGAGTAATGTCGATGGCCTTAACCTTGCCGCGGCCGGATTGAGCATCGATGAGGCGGGTTTTATTGCGGTGGATTCATTTCAGAATAGCATTGTGAAGGGGATTTATGCGATTGGCGATGTGACCGGGCAAGCGGCACTGACCCCGGTGGCGATAGCCGCGGGGCGACGATTAGCGGATCGCCTCTTTGGCGGAAAGCCGACCGCTAAATTGGACCAGCGTAATATTCCTTCCGTTGTTTTTAGTCATCCTCCTGTGGGGAGTGTGGGGATCACCGAAGATGAAGCGCGTGAACAATTTGGCGACGACGTTAAAATATATCAAACCCGTTTCACCCCAATGTACTACGCACTCACCACACGCAAACAGCGCAGCACCATGAAATTAATTACCACAGGCGCAGATGAAAAGGTGGTTGGGTGCCATATTATCGGAGATGGTGCTGATGAGATGCTGCAAGGTTTTGCCGTTGCGATAAAAATGGGGGCGACCAAAGCAGACTTTGACAACACCATTGCGATTCATCCCACCAGCAGTGAAGAGCTGGTCACGATGCGTTAACGAAAGTCAGTCATTTTATTTTTTGCAGGAGCTGCCGTGATGGCAATTAGAAAATACCTAGATATTACCCCAGTCATTGCAGCCAGTGCTTTCATTGATGAAACCGCACTGGTGATCGGTGATGTAACGGTGGGCGAAGAGGCCTCGCTCTGGCCGATGGTGGTGGCGCGCGGCGATGTGCATTCAATCACCATCGGAGCGCGCACCAACATACAAGATGGTTCAATACTGCATGTCACCGCAGACAATGAATACAACCCCGGCGGCAGTGCATTGGTGGTCGGCGACGATGTTACGGTCGGGCATGGCGCGATCTTGCACGCCTGCACCATCGGTGATTTTTCACTGGTGGGGATGGGCGCAACGCTGCTCGATGGCGCGATCATTGAAGACCATGTGATGGTCGGTGCGGGTGCACTGGTTGCGCCGGGGAAAAGATTGGAGAGCGGATATCTTTATCTCGGCAGCCCGGCACGGAAGGCGCGCTCGCTTACAGAGAAAGAGCTGGCGTGGTTGGCCTATTCGTCAGCCCATTATGTGGCGCTGAAAAACAATCACATGCAAAGTGCTGTGTGATTTAACCTATTACTAATATGGTGGAACCATCGCGAATGAAAAAAATTATTGCGGCATTAATCATTAGCCTATGGCTGGTCGGTTGTGCCACCTCCCCTACCGGCCGCACGCAGTTAGCATTTATGCCGGAATCACAGATGATCACCATGGGGGTGCAATCCTTTCACCAACTGCTGCAAGAGACGCCACGTCTGGATGATGAACGTATCAACCGCTATGTGCAGTGCATTGGCGATGCAATTACTCAGCTGCCATCAGTGCAGGCGCAGAGCAGTGACTGGGAGATTGTCGTCTTTGATGACCTATCCGCCAACGCCTTTGCGTTGCCGGGCGGCAAAATCGGTGTACACAAAGGGTTGTTGAGTGTGGCTGTCACACCGGCACAAGTGGCGGCGGTGATGGGGCATGAAGTGGGGCATGTGCTGGCGCGCCACGGTAATGAGCGCGTCTCGCAATCCTTTGCGGCGAACCAAGGCCTGTCGCTACTAGAGGGTTGGTTGGGCACAACGGATTATAAAAATCAGGGGGCAATTATGTCAGCACTCGGGGTGGGGACTAAGGTGGGAGTGCTGTTGCCGTTTGGTCGCGCGCATGAGAGTGAGGCCGATGCCATGGGGCAGGAGCTAATGGCTCGCGCCGGTTTTGATCCACGCGCGAGCGTCACACTATGGCAGAACATGGCGCGAGGCAGCAGCGGTGGAACCCCGGAGTTTCTCTCGACACATCCATCACATGACCGCCGCATTGATCAGCTGAATGAAGGGATGGCCAGTGCTGTTACGCTTTATCAGCAGTCGGGCAAAAAACCGCAATGCCAGCGTTGATGGGTGATATCACTTATTGATGGTGCCTCCTGTAAAAAATATTGAGTAGCACCTTGTATATTGCACTGTTGTCCCCAGATTAATAATCATGAGTCGCGGGGAAGCGTTGCAGTGAAGAGATCGCTTTTCCGCATATGAATTGGTGAGCTATCAGTCAAAAGGAGGAGATAATGATGAGCGAGGTAGTCATTAACAAACCGGCACTCTCTGAAAGCGGGAACAAGTTACAGCGTCGCCGTGTGCGTTCTGTGAGTCCCTTTGATGAGCTGGAGCAGCTATTTGAAGGGTTCTTTCCTAGCGGGAGGATGCAGCCACTACACCGCGAGTGGCCGGAGTTAAGCGTATCATTTGAAGAGGGGCGAATCCCCAAGGTTGATATGCTGGAGCGGGACGACGCTATGATCGTGCGAGCTGAGTTGCCGGGAGTCGAAAAAGATAACCTAGAGATTTCACTTGCAGAAGAGAGTGTCACCATCAGTGCCGCTACTAAACAGGAGAGTGAGGACGAAAAGGGGGATTATCATCGTCGTGAAATTTCCCGGGCTGCTTTTTCCCGAACCCTGCCCCTACCTGTTGCGGTGCAGGGTGATCAGGCCAAGGCGAGCTTTAAAGATGGTGTGTTGGAGCTGACCTTGCCCAAAGTGGCTCCGGCAAAACGTCACACCATTAAAGTTGAATGATGTGATAGGAGCACGTCATGTCCGCCTCTGGTGGCATGGAGTGAGGTGAAAAGTTTCATAGTCTAAAGGAGGAGATAGTCATGTCTACACTTGAAGATCTGCGCGGAGGTCTTACCCGTTTCTGGGACTCCCTGGCCGAAGGGTGGCGGCACCTTGTCGCTCACGCCTCAGGCGCGTTGACCCGCTTTCACCCGAGTAAGCCAAAAGAGAAGGGTGGCCTGCCCAAGGCGGTTCATGGCAGCGAATGGGGGCTGCTGGCTGCTGACCTTTCTGATGATGGTGAAAAGGTGGTGGTGCGGCTGGAAGCCCCCGGCATGGAGCTGGAGGATTTTGATGTTGCCATTCATGACGGTGTGTTGATTGTGCGCGGTGAAAAGCATTACCAGAACGAGCGCAGTGAGGGGGGTTACCACGTCGCTGAGTGTGCCTACGGCGCTTTTGAACGGGCCATTCCGTTGCCCGATAATGTCGAGGGCAGTCATGCTAAAGCCAAATACCGTCGCGGTGTGTTGCGTATCGAAATGCCGAAGAGCGGTACTAAGCGCCAGCGCATCGAAATCGAGGCAAGTTAACATAGTTATCACACAGGGAGTCCGCATTGGAGTTTAAAGACTACTACACTGTGTTAGGTGTCGAGCGCAGCGCCAGTCAGGATGAGATCAAGCGCGCTTACCGAAAGATGGCGCGTAAGTTCCACCCAGATGTCAGCAAAGTGGCTGATGCCGAGGTGCGCTTTAAAGAGATAGGCGAGGCTTACGAAGTGCTGAAAGACCCGGAAAAGCGGGTTGCCTATGATCAATTGGGTGCCCGCTGGAAGGAGGGGCAGGATTTTCAGCCTCCCCCCGGTTGGGATCAGGGTTTCGAGTTTCACGGTGGTGGTTTTACCGAGGCCGATGCCTCGCAGTTCAGTGACTTTTTTGAGTCGCTTTTTGGGGGTGCTCAGGCGGCTCACGGCTATTCGCAGGCAGGGCACACCAACATGCGGGGTGAGAATAGCCACGCCAAGGTGCTGATTGATCTGGAAGATGCCTACCACGGCACTACTCGCTCGATCACATTGCGTCACACCGAAAGGGCGCCTGATGGTCGGCCGCAGGTAAAAACCCGCACTCTGAACGTCAAGATCCCCAAGGGGGTACGTCAGGGTCAGCATATTCGGTTGGTAGGTCAAGGGGGTGCCGAGCGTGGGCAGGGAAAGGCAGGTGACCTCTATCTTGAAATCGAATTCAAGTCGCACCCCTTTTACCGTGTCGAAGGGCGGGATGTTTATCTTGATCTGCCCGTAGCACCTTGGGAAGCTGCGTTAGGAGCCACCGTCAAA
>JALSHQ010000393.1 GCA_026982145.1 Gammaproteobacteria bacterium
ATAAAGCCAAGGTTGCACTCGATGCCGGTGACTTGGTGCTGGCGTTATTTGAAGTTGATGAATCCTTACGTTCAATGAGCACGGCTGCGCGCCTAGTGCCCACGCCGGAGCAACTACAAGAGCAGAAATTAAAATTTGTTGCGCTGATGGAGGAAGTTAAGGTCTTTGAAAAATCATACAAGCGCAATGTTGAGCGGATGGAAAAAAGTGGCCGAACAGATGTGCGTGACCATTTAAGCTATGCCGAGCTAGAAAGCACGATTGAGGCTGCTGAAAGCCTTCGTGACATGAAGGAGATTAGCGCAGCGAATCGCCTCATGATAAATTTACAAAGGACAATCACCACCGCTTTAAGTAAGATACTTGATAGCCAGACGGTGGTTTATGATAAAACCTTTGAGTCGCCACAAGAAGAGTATGAATATGAGTTGGCGCGTTACTTGAGCTACGAAGAGCTGGTACCACTGGCGATAGAGCAGAAGCGCCCATCAAAACGTGCGATTGAGTTGATGGATCAATTTGTGGTTAAGGGTAAAAATACCTATGAGCAAGCGCTGCCTGTGGCAGAGCAGAAAGATTACAAAAATGCGATTTTGATGTTGCAGGGCGCAACATTTCAGATCAGGCGCGCATTACGGATGGTAGGGGTGAGATAGTATGACGCAGGCCATGGGTGACCGATCACAAAAAACACGGCCAATAATGGGTTGGTGGTGTGTGCTCGCGCTGATGGCCTGCCTAACCTTTAGTACTCAAGGCACGGCTGCAGATTCAGTTTTTTCTGACGCATCCAATCCATCAGAGCCAGGCATTACTGCAGTATGGTCTCGTGGCCTCCATTTTCAGACAGAAGGCGAAGTGGTGCCGTTGGCGGAAGATGGCATTCATGACCCGACCAATGATGCGGTGCATCTGCTGCAGGAACCCTATGAGTCGATGGCGGAGTTTCCTCGCGACTCGCAGGGCATCATCGATTGGGTTCAGACCCTACGTCAGGGGTTGATTGACCCTCGTATGAGCTTGACCGGTGAAGAGAAGATGTACACGGTCGACTTCGATATCATATTTAAAAATACAGGCTCGATGCCGCATGTCCGTTTTCCACATCTACAGCACACCGAGTGGCTCACCTGCGCGAACTGCCACCCGTTGATTTTTGTTCCTCAAAAAGGCGGCAACCCTGTCTCCATGTCAGCCATTATTCAGGGTGAATATTGTGGTGTTTGCCATGGCAAGGTCGCCTTTCCACCTACGATGAATTGCGGCCGATGCCATTCCGTTCCAAATCAAGCCAACTTGCGGCGCTAATTGCGCTCACTTCATCCCTCTTCATTGGGGGCTGCTCGATGCTCCCTTTCGGGGGCGCGAGCAGTAGTGACGCGCGTACTGCACCCAAACAGCAAACGCTTTATGGTTGGGGGTGGCGTGATATTGATGGTGGACGTGAGCTGGAAGGGAATGCGATTTTAGGTCAGCGTCATGTGCGCTTTGTACGACCAGTACAAGTGGCCGCACGCGGGAATTTTGTTTTTGTGGTGGATGCCGGCGTGCAGTTGCTCTATCGGTACGACTTGTCTCGTGATCAGTTGGCGGTGGTTCTGGATCTACGTGCGGTGACCGTGGGCGAAGTTTCTGACATCTACCTTTATCAGGATCACTCCTTTTTGCTGGTTGACCCGGATGCCGGGCGGGTGCTTCATTTTGACCGCAATGGGCGATTGATCCGCACTTTTGAAGATCGTCTGAATCTGATCCGCCCGGTCGCCGTAACCTACGATGAACAGATGGGGCGTGTACTCATCGCGGATGGTTCAAGTGACGATATTCTTGTGTTCACCTCGACCGGGCAACTTCAGGGTGTGATCGGTTCACGTGGTCTCACCGAAGGAAAGTTTCTTAACCTTACGGCCATCACCTCAGGTGAACGCGGCATTTACGCGACCGCGCGTTTAGGGCATCGGGTACAACTGATGGGGCGTGATGGTTCGCACCAAAAAACATTTCAGCCTGATACCGTGGTTTTTCCACTCGCGATAGCGGTCGATAAAAGCGGTAACACCTTTGTGAGTGACTATCTCGATAACTCAATTAAAGTGTTTCAAAATGATCTGTTCCTTGAGAGCATCGGCAGCTCTGGCATCGGCCCGGGAAGATTCAAACGTATTACGGACCTGTGGTATGACGACGGTTTTCTCTATGCGGTGGATAGCCTGAATGGGCGAATACAGGTGCTGCGTGTTGAAATGGTGGAACCTGAAGCGCTGCCTGAGAGTGCTGATGAGCTTATCGATAATGAGCTCGATGATGTTTTGAGTGATGAATTTGATGATCTGGCGGAGAGCCGTGATGCCGATGCGATGGTGTTGGATGAGCCGCAGGTGTTGGATGCCGCACTGTCTGAATCTGAGAAAACTCAGGCCGCCCAGACGGAATTAGCGGCGGGAAAAGCAGAAGTAGCAGGTGAGGTGTCGCTTGAAAGCCCCGTGATTTCTGATGAAGTGCTGCCTGAGTCATCGCAGGTGAACGGCACACCTGATCGCACCGTTCAGGAATAATTCCCCATGATTGATAAACCCCACCACTGGTTGGCGGCGCTACTATGCCTGTTTATTGTTGGCTGTGCTTCTGCGCCTCCGGTGCTGAAGCTTGACCTGCATGAGGTTCAGGGGTATGTCTGGCCGAGTGAGCCAGAAGTGGCTCGTTACCAATATGTTGGCCAACTGACGGGCGAAGAAAACTTCATTAAAGAGGTTGATGATGTTTCAATGACCCGCAAGGTGTTTGAGTGGGTGGTCGGGATCGTGGCGGGTGAAATGATCCCCACAGTGTTGCAACGCCCCCAGTCGGGCGCAGTGGATAGCGACGGCCGTATCTACGTCACGGATGTTAGCCGAGCTGCGGTTTATGTTTTTGATGGCGTGGCTGGCAAGCTGGATGTGTGGGAGATGGCAGGTGAACAGCTGCGTTTTAAAACCCCCATTGGGCTGGTGGTGGTGGAGCGTGAAGCGGGTGAACGTGAAATTCTCGTGGCTGATGCAGACCTTAAGCGCATTGTTCGACTAGATCAAAACGGGAAGCCAATAGGCCATTTTGGTTTAGACGTTTTATCACGCCCCACCGGGCTTGCACGAGACCCAGAGAGTGGCCATCTCTTTGTCGCCGATACCTACACTCATGAGATTAAAGTTTTTAGCGCTGAAGGGGTGCTACTTAATACCCTTGGAGCCGGTGCGCGCAGTGCTGGGCTTGGCGAGTTTAATGCGCCAACACATCTCTCTTTTGCTGCTGGGCAGCTCTATGTGACAGATACGTTGAACTCACGTGTTCAGGTGTTGAGTGGCGCGGGTGAATTTGTGCGCACCTTTGGGCGGCGGGGGCTTTTTGTAGGGGATCTGCCACGCCCTAAAGGCGTGGCGGTAGACAAAGAGGGTAATGTCTATGTGGTGGAATCCTATTATGATCATCTGTTAGTATTCAACCAAGAGGGGAGTCTGCTATTGCCCATCGGAGGCTCGGGCAGTGGGTTAGGTGAGTTTTACCTGCCGGCAGGTGTCTGGACAGATCACCGTGACAGAATATATGTGGCCGATAGTTTCAATGGTCGGGTTGTGATATTGCAGTATTTGGGAGGGGCATGAAACGTCATTTTTCGAGCACGTTATTGATCCTACTTGCTATTTTTACGATGGCGAGTTCAGCCCTTGCCGCGCGTATTTCTGATATCGCAAATACCAAACATAATTTTTCGGCAACCGTCGCCCCGAGTGAGACGGCGCGCGAAGCGAGAGCGGTTTCCGAGTCCCAGATCTGTGCTTTTTGCCACACGCCTCACGGTGCTACCAATGAGGCGCGAACACCCCTCTGGAACCGAACGCTTTCGAGCGCCACTTACACGCCGTACGGGTCAACATCACTGGATGCCACTGATCTTGGGCAGCCTGAAGGAAAATCCAAACTCTGCCTGTCGTGCCACGATGGTACGCTTGCGCTCGGTTCAGTGAATGTATTGAACCGTGTTGAACTGAAAAAAGAGGGGCGTGAGATCCCTTTTCAGGGGACGCGCGCGGATGGTTCTATTCCTGATGGATTGGGTGAAACCACAGGCTTTACTCGCCGCATTGGTGTTGATCTGAGCAATGATCACCCCATTTCATTTACCTTCGATAGCGCACAGGCTGTGCGAGACGGGGAGCTCTTTAACCCTGCCGCTGTGTCACATATCAAAGAGCGCAGGCCGGGCAGTGGGCCGGCATTTCCGCAGTCGCAACAGACCGGGGTGCAGGGCTATCTGCCGCTGGAGGATGGTCAGGTTGAGTGTATTACTTGTCATGACCCCCATATCCGCTCGGATGATCCGAACGAAGGCAACATCAAATTTCTGCGCGTAAACCGTATGCAACGCCACGCTGAGCCGGTAGATGGGCAGTTTAATGCGGATAACGATATCATCTGCATCGCTTGCCACGATAAAGAGGGATGGGTCGGCTCAGCACACGCTAACCGACTCGCTGCGGATGAGAGCTATGACCTTGCTGCGGGCAACCTGCGTGAGTTTCCTCGGGATACTCAAGTGTGGCAAGCGTCTTGCCTGAACTGTCATGACCCGCACACGGTGCAGGGGTCTCGTCGCATCTTGCGCGAGGGAACCGATGGCCCGACGACGGTGGATCCGGTGACAGGAGCAAGATTCAAACAGGGGGGGGATCACGCCATTGAGGAGGTCTGTTACGCTTGTCATTCGACCGATGGTGGTGTCTTGGTGGGGCAGGGCGGCGTGGGTTTTCAAGTGCCCGATGTGAAAACTGATTTTGTGACACCGGGCAATATCCATATGCCGATCGCAAGTGCCGACCAGCGTGCCGGGCGAGAAGTTCACTCCATTGGTACCGGTAGCGATGGGCCTGAAGGGCGAACGCGTGGGCAGGATTTTGTTGAATCACCAGAGAGCATGGGCAAGGGAAATTTAATGAACCGCCATGTGGAGTGTACAGATTGCCATAATCCGCACCGGGTGGCTAAAAATCGCATGTTTAATGCCAATAATGCGATTCCTGATGAAGCGGGTACCCATCCACACACACCCGCAGATATTGCGGCAAATGGCTTAACCATGCATACCAACTTAGCTTCTGGGGTGCTGCGTGGCATTACAGGGGTGGAGCCTGTTTATGGCTCTGCTGCTTTTGGCAGCGAACCAGTGAGCTTTATACTTAAGCGTGGTGACCCGGGTACCGGAGGCGGCACTAATGTAGAAGAGCCGTATGTGACACGTGAGTATCAGGTTTGCCTCAAATGCCACTCAAATTATTCTTACGACACTCCACCACCATTAGGGCTGCATGGCGGGAGTACGCCGGTGGGCACCAATGCGATGTTTGAATACACTAATCAGGCGATGGAATATCAGGCACCGGCATCGCATATGGGTGAGTTGAGCTCCTCTCCAGCACCCGGCTGGGGGCCGTTTGTCGGCATCGATATTGGTGGGAATAGCGTCGATTATGAGGCCAACAATCACCGCTCATGGCACCCGGTGATTGACAGAACCGGGCGTACCGCTGATGCTGCATCGAGCGGGGGTGGCGAGCGCCGCGCCTCAAAAGATGTCTGGCGAACACCCTTTAACATCGATGGCGCAGTCGGTAATCAAACCATGTACTGCACGGATTGCCATGGCAATAACACCGCGAATGACACAGTCATCCCCAATGGTGGTGTCAATGGTGAAGTTTGGGGGCCTCACGGCTCGCAAAATAACTTTCTGTTAAAAGGGCCGTGGGACGACCAGACCGGTCGCACCCAGCCAGATGGCCTCTGTTTCAGATGCCATGACTACAACCAATATGCGAGCAACGCCAATCCCATTACTACACCTGTTTTGGCCAGTGGCTTTAAAGCGACTGGCGGGGCTGGTTGTATTAACTTTACAGCGCAAAACTTGCATTTGGCACATGCGGGTGCAGGCACGAATGGTGCCCCTGTGACTGGTGTGACAAACTTTCGTTGTACCCTGTGTCATATCGCGGTGCCTCATGGCTGGAAAAATAAAGTCTTTCTGGCAAACCTAAATGATGTGGGTGCTGAGGCTGGCATGTTACCCGGCACTCAGGTGAGGTACACCGGCTTTGCCCCCTCTGGCACCGGTCGATATTATGCGGGTCCGTATTACAATGGTGCAGCCTTGAAGGTCAATACCTTTGCTCGTAGTGGTTCATGGATAGACCAAAACTGTGGCTCTTCCGGGGCGCCTGGCAATAGCGCGATAGGCTTCTCTTGGATGGCAAGTGCTGACGAGACATGCGCCAGCCTGCCGTAAAATCTGTTTTACGTCGCCTAGCATCAACCAAACTGACACTGTTGTGGATGGTGTTGTTGGGGGTAGGTGCGACGCTTAGCTATGGTAATCCGGTGGAAACCTCCATTTGGGTACTGATCGTACCGATGCTGTTGTTGGCGATCAACTTGGTGGCGGCGATTATCAGCAACCCGCGCATCAACCGCCGTGGTGGCCTGCTGGTCTTTCATATTGGTCTATTAGGGATTGTGGTACTGGCGGCTATCGGCCGCCTGACCCATATGGAGGCACGTGTTGAGATCATCTCCGGCAATGAGTTTTCGCATGACCATCTGATTGAAGTACGCGCCGGGCCTCTCCATAATGGTGCCATCAATGAGGTGCGCTTTGTGCAAGGCCCCTACACTGTTGAGTACCGAGCGCGGATGAGTCGTGGCCGCACTTACAGTCAGGTGGCAATTCCTGATGGCGAAGGGGGCTGGTATGAATCTGTGGTGGGGGATGATCGCCCACTCGTCATTGAGGGGTACCGCTTCTACACCACTTTTAATAAAGGGTTTGCACCGATCATGAGCTGGATCGGTGAAGAGGGTAATGTGATCGAAACGGGTGCGGTGCACATGCCATCATACCCCTTGTTTGATTTTAAGCAGTCAAACAGTTGGACGCCCAAAGGTGGCGATGAAATAAAATTCTGGTTACAGCTAGAGACCGGCCTCAATGCAGAAGAGGCGTGGGTACTTGATGGAAGAGAAGCAACAGGCACACTGGTAGTGAATGTTGCGGGCAAGCGCACAGAGTTGTTGCCGGGTGAGAGTGTGAAAATGGCGGGCGGCTCGTTGCGTTACGAGCAACTCACGACCTGGATGGGTTACAAACTCTATTATGACCCCACCTTGCAGTGGATGTTCTTGATCTCGGTGATCACTGTGGCGGGGCTTGGTGGCCATTTTTGGCGTAAGTTATCGGCGGAACCGCTTGGGTTGGATGATGCGCTTCGTGGTGAAAAAAAGCTGGTAAAAGGATCGGTGCCCGCACCGCGTTCAGCATCGGTGTAAGGAGATGAGTGTGATGACAGAACTACCATGGTTATATGCGGCGCTTAGCGCTTATGCGTTAGCGACAATCGCCTCCCTCGTTGGCGTCGGGCGGCTTGGTACACCGGCCACAAGCCCCGCGGATTTTGCTGTCAGCGAAGACCAGCGAAATAATGAAAGATTAGTGCTGGCGCTGATGACCGCCAGCGTTATTTTATTGGTCGTCACCCTGACCGATCGCTGGCTGCGCATTGGCCATGGCCCCTTTGTAAACTTGTTTGAACTCTTGATTAGTCAGCTCTTTAGTTTGGGGTTGGTCTATGCTGTTGCCTATTGGCGCATTCCCGTACTGCGCCCCACATCCGTTGTGGTGTTGCCGTTGATGGGGGTACTGGCTGTCTGGGTGTTGGTGCTAGAACCTTCGGATAGCGTTTTTCCGCCTACCTACCACAACCCATGGCTATGGGCACATGTCGGTTTTGGGAAATTCTTTCTGGCGTTCAGTTTGATTGGCACCGGCTTGGCGGGGGTGATCTTGCTGCGCAGTCGAGCCTATTTTAAAAACCTCTTTCGTCACCTTCCCGATAATGTGATTCTCGACAAGCTTGCTTGGCGCTTCATGTTGTTGGCGCTGGTATTTGACAGCCTGATGCTCATTGCCGGTGGTGTCTGGGCGCAGGATGCGTGGGGTCGATACTGGGCATGGGATGCGCTTGAAACCTCATCCTTTCTAAATTGGCTCTTGCTGGGTGCCTCGATTCACGCTCGCACCACCTACAACGTGCCGATACGCGTTGGTGCACTGCTCATTATCGGTATTTTTGTGTTCGCCTTTGTCACCTATTTTGGAACGCCTTTTTACAGTGAAGCAGCGCACAAAGGTGTTATCTAGCGGAGCAGACGGTCGTGGTGGATAAAAAAAGAAGCAGCAATGAGTCGACGATCGCAACGCTATCCATCTTAATGGTGGGGATCGTTTCTGCTGCGATTGTAATGTTAATGATGAAAGATGACCCGAGGCAGCAGGAATCAGTCACGCTAGCATCGTTACAATCCGCCTCCTCGATGCCGCTATCCACACCCAGCAAGGTGAACACTGAAGCGGTTGAGGCGCCACCTGACGCGACACCCATGCCAACGGTTGCATCAGCGCAGAGCCCAGAGGAGAAGCGGCTAGCGGAGATCACCACCCGCTTTGAGCAAGCCATCGTGATGCTGCATGCTAAAGAGTATGAGCATGCCGCCACCGCACTGCACCGCGTGATGGAACTCTCCCCGCGCATGCCAGAGGTTTATGTGAATATGGGCTATGCCAAACTTGGGCAAGCGTTGCCACAAGAGGCGCTGGTCTTTTTTGAGACCGCCACGCAGTTGAAGCCCGAGCAAGCCAATGCTTACTGGGGGATGGCCGTAGCACTCGAAAGCATGGGCGACCTTGCGGGTGCGTTGGGTGCCATGCGCACCTTTATTCACCTCTCCCCCGGAAATGACAATTTTGCACGACGTGCACGCTCTGCACTGTGGGAGTGGGAAGAGACGCTCGCACGAGGGCCGCTGCCAGAAGAAGAGAAAGAGTTTCTGGAGCGTGGTGCACTGCAATGGGAGTCGCGCAACACCCCGCGTGATGATGTTGAAAGCGGTGAACAGAACTTGCAAGTTCAGCCGATCCAATAATTGAGTGCCGCTTATGAAACGCGTGACGATCATTTTCTTGAGTCTATTTTTTATCTCTGCCATCGCGCAGGCGACGCCGCCAATACAGCTCTATCAAAAAGGTGTTAGCTACCAAGAGATTGCAGGTGCAGAATCTACTTATCAGGGGGATAAGGTCGATGTACTTGAGATGTTGTGGTATGGCTGTCAAAGCTGCTACATGATTCAGGGTGACCTTGAGCAGTGGGTAGAGGGTTCTGCAAAGGTGATCACCTATCGCCGCATGCCAGCGGTGACAGATGACAATATGATACTGCTTGCTAGAACTTTTTATGCGGCCGAAGTATTAGGTGTGATGGATAAGGTCCACAAACCTCTGTTTACAGCCATACATGATGCCAAACGGCAGATGACGACGGAAGAGGATGTGGGTGAGTTCTTTGAGGAGCAAGGGGTGAGCAGCAAAGATTTCTTCTCTGCACTGAATAGTAATTACGTGAACGGCAAGCTGCGTCGTGCACGTATGATGAGCAGTCGTTATGGCATCAAGGGTGCTCCATCAGTGATTGTAGACGGCAAGTATCTGGTGGACCCCTCAATGGTGACAAGCCCTCGCCAGTTTGTGGCGGTCATCAATTTCTTGGTGAATAAGGTACGAACAACGGTGCGTCCTTAACGGCGAAGCGAAAAGGAGGGTTCCTTTAATCAGAATCAGCCTTCAGGTGTGGTGTTTTTTGGTCAGCCGTTGCCCATAGTTCTGGTTTAGCCAAAGCATAGCCTTGCGCATAATCGACCCCCATGGTCACCAGTGCTTGTTCAATTTCCGAACTTTCAACAAACTCTGCAATGGTTTCGATGCCCATCACCCGGCTGATTTGAACGATGGATGAGACCATGACCCGGTCTACCTCATCGCCCAGCATATCTTTGACGAATGCACCTTCAATTTTCACGTAATCTACAGGCAGGTTTTTCAAGTAGCAAAATGAGCTTAGGCCGCTGCCGAAGTCATCAAGTGCAAATTTACACCCCAATGCCTTTAATTGATGCATGAAGGCCACAGCCGATGACAAATCCAGGATTGCAGCGGTTTCCGTAATTTCAAAACAGATCTGCTTTGGGTTTACGCCGCTGTTGGTAATCTCCTCAGTTACAAAATCAAGGAACCCCTCTTCACTGACCGATTTCCCAGAAAGGTTGATGTTATAGATGAAATCATTCTCTTTCTCCAAGGCGATGCGCGCAAGCGCAGTGCAAAGTACCCAGCGGTCAATGGAGGGCATTAAACTGTACCTTTCAGCGGCCGGAATAAAAGCCATTGGTGAAACTAATTGACCATTTGCATCATGCATGCGAATTAAGATTTCATAATGTTTGGGTGCGTCGGGGGTTTGAATGGGTAAAATCAGCTGACGATATAATCGAAAACGATGATGTTCAAATGCATCATGAATTTTGTGTGCCCAGTGCATTTCGCCTTGTCTAATGGTGAGTTCTTCATCGGTGACCGAGTAGACGCATATTCGATTACGCCCTTTCTCTTTGGCCATATAGCAAGCAGAGTCTGCCGCGCTTAATAGATCTGATGCGGAGCCCATCTCCTTATCGATAGAGACAAGGCCCATACTGGCACCCACATTGAAGGTTCTACCCTCCCATACAAATCGGCTATCTTTAAGTGAGTTATGTAACGATGATGTGATTTCCATTGCCTTTTCAATGTCGCAATCAAACAGTATTAATCCAAATTCATCTCCGCCAAGCCGTGCCAATACATCCGAGGTTCTTATTTTTGCTCTTAATAAAGAGGTCACTTGTTTTAAAAGTTTGTCGCCAACAACATGACCGCAGGTATCGTTGACCACTTTGAATTGATCCAGATCGATATAGCAGAGAACATCGCCAACCGATTGTCGATGACTTATGTGAAGAGAGCTTTCAAGTTGTTCTTCAAATTCGCGACGGTTCAAAAGCCCTGTTAATGCATCATGGCGTGCTTGGTGAGAGAGCAGCTTTGCCATGCGGCGCTCTTGAGTCACGTTGCGGAAGACGATCACCGCACCGATCACATCGCCATCCCGGTTGCGTATGCCTGATGCTGTTAAGTGGATTGAGAAAGATTCACCATTGCGGTTGTTGAGGGTTAGATCCAAATTTTTAAATTCATCAGTCGGGGTTGCTTGTATTTTGTTCAGCTGGTCTTCTAGCCTTGCCCCTGTAGTGGCATCAAATACGCTAAATACGTCGGTGATTTTTTTACTCAATGCAGCGGTGTTGCTATAGCCTGTGAAATGCTCAGCAACTTCGTTCATGTACTCTATTTTTCCTTGCACATCGGTGGTGATGACGCCATCAGCAATAGAGTGCAGTGTCACTTCTGCAAGGTCTTTTTCTTTGAACAGCGCATCTTGAGCATGTTCATTCTCGATGTCATGTAGTAAGTCCCCTTTAAGTACGCGGCGAGAGAGGAGCGACATTATGATTGCAAAAAGAAGTATGATGCCGGGCGTGACTAGATCTAGGTCTTTGAGGCGTATATTTTTGCTGGCTTGAAATACGAAGGGATGAGGGTTTGTACCACTATTCATATCGACTAAACGTGTCGCAGAGGGCAGCAGTTGGCTGAGTAGCGTGGTCTCTTTAAGTTTGTCTTTCTGATAAAGCAGGCCGGCCTTGTTTTGCTTGTTGAAACCTTGGTGGCGAAACAGTATTGAAGTGTCATCATCATTGATGGTGTTAAGCACATCGGGCAATAACTTGTCCATTGAGACGACAATGGCAAAAATACCATCTATTTGGCTTTTGCGGTCGAAGGTGTTGTTTGGGGTGATTTTCCCCTTATAGGCGGCTTTAAGCACATAAAAGACGCGCTCACCACTGGGGGTGGTTTGTGGCGTTGAGGTGATGGTGCCCCCTGTTGCAATTGCTTGCTGAATGACAGGAAATAGCACGGGGTCAGATAACGCATCAATCCCTAATGCCGAGATGGTATGGGGCTCTAAAGGTTCAACGAATGTGATTGGAAAATAGACCTCTCTGTTTTTAGGGGCTGAGAGACCTGTTCGCATGTCACGAATCACAAAGGTTGCATAACCATCTTCTTGCTTGTTGCGTTCAAAATTTAACTTGTCACGGTTATCAATACGCGTCATATATTCTAGGGCATAGATGTGCGGGTAGTTTTCCAGCATATCCTCTGCAAAGATCGTGAGTTCACTCGCATTGACCTGTGCTTGAGAGTGGTGCCAACCTGTTAATGCGGAAACTACGGCATGGTTTGCGTTCAACCTATTCTGTATTTGAGCATTTACAGCACTCACTTGCTCATTAAAGGCGCGTTGCAAATTAGAAATATTGATTTGGAAAACGATGGTAATTAACAGGCCTGCGACGAGCGCGCACAACACTAACGCCATGGTTAAACGGTAGCGGTAGGTTGAGAGGTGTTTCTTTTCACTCAGAGGCATATACTTTTTTGCTTTTTATGAGGAATGATTCAGGCAGTGTGACACCGCTGCTTTGCAATAATGAAACATTAATGAGCATGTCCCATTGCCGGTTGGGAATGATGGGGATGGTGCGTGGTTCAGTGCCTGTTAATATTTCTAGCGCAACCTTTGCGGCCCATATGCCTTGTTCCTGAGGGACTTTTGTCATGCCGATAATTGCGTATTCCACCATCCACTCATAATCGGTTAGGCTTAGCACACGGCCACTCTCTTTAACCGTGCGGTAAGCGAGTTGATCATTCCAGTCATTGATGCCCGACTTTGTACCCAATATGATGAAGTCAGCACCTTGGCCTTCTTGAAAGGCTGCTTGCCACTCTTGTAGTGTTTTACTGAGCCTGTTTACAAGACGAATATTATATTTCTCAGCTGCGCGCTGGTAGCGATAAAAACTTTTCTCTTCGGTTAAGGTATCGGCGGCTATGTAATATGCGACAGAGGCGAGTGGCTTTACTGATTTGATCAGTTCATACATCTGCCGAATGGGTGCAACTTCGATCATGCCGGTAGCATTATCGTATGGATAGCCATATTCAGCGACAGTCCAATTAATGCCGCAAAAGACAAAAGGGAGTTCACTATTTTTGAAGTAGGGCTTTACTAGATACTTGGATGCGTTGTCATCGGCAACAATGACGACATCTGGTTGCCATTGCTCAATGAACGCTTTTATCTCCAAGGCTTTTTGCTTTATAAATATTTCGCTTTTATTGCGCTTGGTATCCATATTGAGCTGTTTGAACTCGCACTGGCCAGCAAGGGTTTGCCGCACACCCTCTTCGATGCCGTCGGCCCAGTGGTAGCCTTGATGGTAAGACGAGACAAAAAGACATTTTGCGGCACTCGCACTTTGAGGAGCCGCGCATAATAATAGTAGTGTGAGAAATACCCTATATTTCTTACTGTTCATATCGTCTTACCTTGGGCGCTGTACTCAGCGGCATGAAGGAGGTAATTATACGGATCTTTAAAGATATGGCAATATTACATGTTTAGGCGGCGACTGCGAAGCAGAAAAACAGCGAAGCGATGATGGCCAGTAACGGCTAGGGGTGCTTGAACTCTCATTCTGGTGGTGAGCAGAGAGTCAGCGCTACTTAAAGTTTTGGTCGCTGTTTGGGTCAAGCAGAAGGCTCTTGACCGTATCGCTGGCTTGGTCATGGGTGAACTCGACGTTGAGTAGCAGTGCTAATGCAGCCATTTCATCTTTGTCTTTGAGGGCTTTTGAGAAAGCGTTGAGAGAGCCCGCTTGGGTTAGGCGGTCTGTTAGTGACATCCCCACATATTTCTTTGTGTTCATTGGCTCACCCAGCCTTTAGTTTCATTGCGCTCAATATGTTGAGGCGTTAGTCGTTATGATCGACAAACTATAACAGCTTATGCGGCGCTGTAAATGCTTCGGCTCGCCACGGCTCTTTTTCTATTTTAGAGCTATTTTGTGCGGTGATCTTGCGAGTCAATTTTTCGATTCCCGCTTGCAAGTGATTAATCTCTTGCCTCTCTTCACGCGCCCCATAACAGTGGCGTTGTATTTTGTGAATAATCGCGCGCATTTCTTCATCAACGCCGTGGTGTAGCTCCCACTGGGTGAGTCCCTGCTCAAGGGTTTGAGCTTTAAAGGCGACCAGTAATTTCTGCTGCAGTGGGTGCGTTGGGGCAGTTGGCAATGCATGTTGCTTTTTAGCTTCGATAGTTGCAGTGGGTCTATTCATTGTTTGATAGCGCCATACCAGCAGCGTAATGAGCCAGAGTAGCGATGTGATAAGCGTGGCCACTTGCCATGGCAGTACCCCTTGTTCGGAACCCGCAGCAGGGGTTAGATCAGCGGTTGGGGGTAGCGAATTCTCGATGGGCGGGATCGGCGCTGCGGCGACTTCAAGTGTTTGTCCTTGCAGGCGCGCCTCGTCCATGATGCCGCGCTCTGGGTCGAAGTAGGGGACGCGCCAGTTGGGCAGTTGAAAGCTTCCCGCAGACAACGGCATGAGTTGATATTGATAGGTGACTTTTGTGCTGCCATCATTGGAACCTTCAACCGATTGGCGCAGTCCCCTGTCTGCATAAGTTTTAAGTTGTGGCGAAAAGGGGAGGTCAGGCGCAGTAGGAGAAAGGTTGATGATGTTGCTGGGGGCTTGCAGCGTAAGCTCAAGCTGAATGTTCTGGTACTGTTTTACACTTTTAGCAAGCGGTGACTGTGTAAGTTGGGGGCGTCCAACCAAGGTTAAAGGGGGAACACTCTCAGGCAATGGCCGTGTTTCGATCTGGATATCTTTAAACGGAAATCGTAGCTGCTTGCCGGCCTGGGTCTCAACCCACACATCAGGTAGAAAAAGTTTGATCGGCTGGTTAATGGCTGGTGCAACGCCCCAGGCGGAGCGGGTGACATTGTAGCGAATGCCGTTGTGTATCTCGGTGCGATCTGTTTGTGGCAGTTGGCTAAGTTGGATCTGTAGTTTTGGCTCACTGTCGATTGCACCGCCGAGCTTAGCACTGGCAAGTTCAGTGCGGTGATAAAGGTCGATATAAGCAATCGTCTGTTCGCGAAGCCATAGTTTTGATTTATAAACTCCGCTGCGTGTAAACACTTCAGGTGTATCATCAGGTGCAGCGCTATGTGCCACAATGGCGATAGGTTGTGATGCTTCACCATCGACACTAAATGCGGGAATGATGAACTCACCCTCATTTTTAGGAAAGAGTGTCACGCTGATCTCAGAGCTTGCCCGGCCACGATTCCGGAAAGGGCTATAACGATTGCTTGCTTGAGGAATGCCCAGCTCGAAGTGGTCAGTGAGTATCGTCAGGTCAATGTTGGGGTTTACACCGGTCGCACGCAGGCGAGTGTCGCTATTAATGAGCGCCAGCGTCAATATTAAGTGCTCGCCCACAAGCAGTTCTTTTTTATCAACACGCGCCTCCAATGTGGCAGCGAGCAGCGTGCTGCCATACAGCGAAAGCATGAGCATAACTAAACAGCGTAATAGATAACGTGTTACCACGGTTTTTCCTCTGCTTTAAGTGATATCTCACCTTCTTGTGACATAAACCGCTGTAGCATGAATTGATGCCCGAGTTTTTTGTTGATGGCCTCAGCTTGTTGCCGCGCGTTATTCCAGTTAATGGCTGGGTGGGCTCCACTTTTTTGCGCTGATGGCTGATGTTGCCTATCGATACTTTCATCCGGCTGTTGCTGGCTGGCGGGGTTATTCGTTGGCATTCCATTCTTTTCTGAATTTCCCGGTAGCGGGCGCTGTTGTCCTGCCTGTTTTAACTGTGCTGAGATTTGAGTGGCCGCGTTATCGTGTGATGCATTTTGGAGTGATTGTAGCGGCGGTTGTATTTCACGTTTTTGAACGCCGCCCTGTTGTGTGCGGGCCTTATTGATTAGGTTGAGATTGAGTGCCGCACGAGAGAAGTTACTCTGAAGCTTTAAGGCCGCCTCAAATGCTGCGGCAGCTGCATCAAGTTGCCGCAGCCGACTGAGCGCATTGCCACGGTTGTAGTGCGCTTGTGCTCGTTGCTGGTCATCATCGGCATACTGTAGTGCTCGTTCAAATGCCTCTGCCGCAACTTGCCACTCCTGCTGTCGATAAGCAGCCACGCCGTAGCCGAGTTGACCGCGGTAACTTTTAATCTCACTGTAGTGGTAAGCCGCTTCAGCATGTCGCCCCTCATTGAGCGCACGGTAAGCTTGTGATTCACTCCAGTGTTCGAAAATAGCGCTGGCTTGTGTCTCGGGTGTGGGCACAAACAACAAGAGCAACATCGGAATCATAAGCAGTGCGCCACTTCCTCGCTGTTGCTTTACCGTAGCGAATATAAATAGAAAAATTGCAGCACCCATCAGCCACGGGAATAGCTGAAATTGTTGCGGTTGATATGCGGTGCGGTAGTGGTTAAGGGGTTCGAGCTTGTCCAGTTCGCGAAAGATAAATTTCCAATCACTATCGTCGCTACGGACTGGGGTGTAGACGCCACCACTGGTGGTCGCAAGCCTTTGTAGCGTGGTGGCATCGAGTCGTGACACAACGGGTTCGCCTTGGTGTTGAAGGCGCCTGCCAAACTCATTAGGCACTGTGCTGCCGCTGTTTGAACCGACACCCAAAATCAACAACGGGATCTGTTTTTTATGGAGCCGCTGCGCGACCTTCAGGTTGGCTTGCGGGTCAAAGCTCTCGCCATCAGTGAGCAGTACAATGGCACGCCCCTGCTGTTCGCTGCGCATCAATAATTGCATGGCTAGTTCCAGTGCTTGGGTGAGATTGGAGCCACGTTTGCGTGTCAGCGTGGTGTCGAGTGCGTCGCTGAAGTGGTGCAGGGTGTCGCGGTCGGCGGTGAGCGGCAGCACTTTATAGGCGTTGGCTGAATAGGCGATGAGCGCGGTGCGATCTGCTTTGAGTTGTGCAGTAAAGTCGCGCAGTTCAAGTTTAGCGCGTGCCAAACGAGAGGGGGTGATGTCGTCAGCCGCCATGGAGGGTGAGATATCGATGACGACTGCGATATCAATACTGCGGGCGGTTGCCGTTTCGCTGCGGTCATTCAAGTACGGCCCGCTTGCCGCAAGTGCGATGAGCCCCCATGCGAGCCAAAGCGGCCACGGCATTGAATGGCGGTGAGGGTTTTGTGGTTGGGTGAGCAGCCAGCCCCACAAGCGGGGGTCGATAAATTTTGTGAGCCGCTGCAGGTGTTGATGGCTGCGGGGGCGCAGTTGTCGTACAGCCATCATTGCGAGCGGGACGAGCAGCAACAGCAACCACCACGGCTGGCGTAGCGTCAGTGATGTCAAGTTTTCGATCACGGCAACACCTGCTGCCGAGCGTTGCGTTCGTTAAGTAACAGCAACGATAGCGCCAATAAAAGCGGCAGCCAGAACCACTCTGCGCGGGGGGGCAATGCAGGGTCGTCAATATCGACAGGCTCCAGTTGGTCAATCTCGTTAAAGATCGCTTGCAGTGCCTGACTGTTATTCGCATGAAAGTAGTGGCCGCCGGTTCGATTTGCGATCTGTCTTAATAAATTTTCATTAAGGGGCAGCTCAGTGTAGAGCGGCTGTTGTTGTGGCCCGCGTGGAAAGGCGACCGTGCTGTTTGTGCCTACTCCAATAGCGTAAATGCGTAGCTTGTATTCTTGTGCCAATAGAATGGCTGATTCAGGAGCCACATAGCCAGCCGTGTGGCTGCCATCCGTAAGTAAAATTAGGATGCGTGACTTGGCTGCGCGCGTTCTCATGTGGTCGGCCGCGAGTGCAATCGCATCGCCCAGCGCGGTGCGCTCACCTGCGAGGCCGTTGCTGATCTCAGCGAGAAAATCGTGCGCAATTTTAAGGTCGGTTGTGAGTGGCATGAAGGTGAACGCATCATCGGCAAAGGCGATCAGCCCGATGCGGTCGCCGGCGCGCTGTTTTATGAATGACTGCCCCATTGATTTTGAAATATCGATACGACTGGTGGAGCGTCCTTCATGGATAAAGTCCTGCGCCAACATCGAGCCAGAGATATCAATAGCCAACATGATGTCGTGGCCGGGGCGCTTGATCGGCTCATCATTATGGAGCCACTGGGGGCGCGCAGCCGCGACAAACAGCAGTGCGCAACCCAGTAACCATAACCACGGTAGGCGGGATCTATTACGAGTAGCGCTGGCGAGTTGAATCAGCAGTTCAGCTTGACTATGGCGGATGGCGGCAACGTTGTTATGGCTCGGTGCCGTATCGGGTGGGCGTTCTGCACGCGAAGTGATGAGCCACAGCAGATAAGGGAGTGGCAGCAGCAGTAACCAGAGCGGGGCAGCAAACTCAAACATCTGGTTTACCTGTGGGCTCAAGGGGCGGTGTTGATAACCACTGCCGAAGCATCAAAAAAATGCTCTGTTCTATTTTGTCTGCGGGTTGCGGCTGATAGCGCAATCTTGAAAGCAGTGTCATCGTCTGTTGCCACGCTGCCTGTTGTGTGTGGAGTTGCTGTGGGCTATGAGCGGTCAGTTGCGCCAACCTAAGTCCAAGGCGTAGCAAAGTGCTGAGCTGATAGGCTGTTTCACGTGCATCAATTTCACCTTTTAACCACCTTTGTTCAACGGTTGCGAGGCGTGCTAGTGCCTGTTGTGTGGTGTTGGAGGGCGGTGCGCGGTGCTTTTTGTTGCGGTGGCGATAGATCAGTGAGATGAGTGCGACAACCACCAGCGTAACCGCAGCGAGCATGAGGAGCGGCCACCATAGTGTGGGTTCACCCGGCAGCTCAACATCGGCCATGCGCTCAAAAAAAGCGGCGTTGTTGATCGCCGTGGGCGGTGAATTTAACGCTGTCGGTATCATTGCAGTTGCGCCAGCTGTTGCAGGGTGTCGCGATGATTATAGAGGGTGTGCAGTGGCAGTTGGCTGCGTTGGCAGAGCTGTTCGAGCTTGCGTTGGCGTTGCTGCATGGTATCGGCATAGGCTCGGCGCAAGGCGCTATCGTCGCTATCGATGATGCTGCTTTTGCCGCTCAGCGGTGAGATGATGCGCACTTTGCCACACGCCTCAAGCCGCTCTTCGGCCAGATCAGTAATGCGTAATGCCAAAGGTTCAAAGCGTGTTGCGATCTCGAGCAGCAGGGGTTGATGTTGCGCTTCGAGCGCTTGCAGGTCGCTGATGATCACCAGCGAACTACCACGCTCTGCTGTTTGGCTGACCTGCTCAAAGAGCGCGCTGAGTTTGAGAGGTTCAGTGGTTGGATGGGTCGCGAGTGGTGCCGTGGCCGCTTGCAGGAGTGGCAGTGTGCCCTCGATGGTTTGGGATGCTGAAAAGAATCGAGCTTCGTTATCAAGCACCACACCGGCCACGCGCTCCCGCGCGGCGAGTGCAGAGAAGGCGAGGATCGCAGCGCAACGTGCGGCGGTGGTCGCTTTAAGCTCAACCCGGCTGCCAAACTGCATCGAAGCGCGACGGTCAATCACCAAAAAGAGGCTGCGCTGCCGTTCCGCAAGAAAGACCTTGCTGGTCGGTTTTCCGCTGCGTGCAGTGGCGCGCCAGTCCATGTGGCGAATATCATCACCTACTTGATAGGGGCGTACATCATGCAGCTCCATGCCGTGGCCGCGGTGTAACGAGAGGAAGGCACCTGCATATGGTGTGTCGAGCGGTCGTGTTTGAGCGTGACGACGCTGCAGCACTTGCTGCTGCACGCTTTCGAGCTCGGCAGTGGAGAGTAGTGCTTTCTGATGAGCGTTGGCGTGCATGGGGGTGCTAGGGAACCGGCACCACGTCGGTGATGCGCTCAATCAGCTCGCGGCAGTTAACCCCTTCCGCGCGCGCCGTGAAGCTGAGTGCAATGCGGTGGTTAAGCACGTCATGCGCGAGTTCAATAATGTCACCGGGTTCTACAAAATTGCGCCCTCTCAGGTAGGCACGTGCGCGGCTGGTTTGCGCCAGTGCTAGGGTGGCGCGGGGGGATGCGCCGCGCGTCAACAGCGGAGTCAGCACCTCGTCCCACGGGGATGGGTCGCGCGTAGCGCCCACCAGTGTGACGATATAGCGCTCCAGCATCTCATCAATATAGACTTCGCTAACCGCTTTGCGAGCAGTAAGCACTTGCGCAGCGCTGATGGCCGCATGTTTGTGTTGACTTGCTGTTGGGCGCTGCGCTCGGCGTAAGATCTCCAGCTCTTCATCGGCACTGGGGTAGTCAATATGGGTTTTTATCATGAAGCGGTCGAGTTGCGCCTCTGGCAATGGGTAGGTGCCCTCTTGGTCGATTGAGTTCTGGGTCGCGATCACCATGAATATTTCAGGCAGCGGGCGGGTAGTGCCGCCCACGGTCACTTGGCGCTCCTGCATCGCTTCCAGCAGTGCTGATTGCACTTTGGGTGGGGCACGATTAATTTCGTCAGCGAGGATAATTTCATTGAAGATCGGTCCGGCGATAAACTGAAAGTGCCCGTCTTGTGGCACAAAGATATCCGAGCCGGTAATGTCGCCGGGAATCAGATCCGGGGTGAACTGAATGCGTTGAAATGGCATCGCCATGCCGCTGGCAAGTTGATGCACTGCAGTGGTTTTAGCGAGCCCGGGCAGCCCCTCTAGTAGAAGGTGCCCATCGGCCAGCACGCCGGTCAGCAGACGTTCGATGAGTGTTGCCTGCCCGACAATGGCTGTTTCGATATGCGCCTTGAGCGCTTCAAAGTCATTTTTCATAATCGCAAGATTCTAGACTATTCCTAGAAAATTGACAGGTAGCGTTACTAGGGCGCATTGAATCTGATTTCAGGATCGAAAAATCAGGCTGACGTGAGGTGGAAAAAATGAACTATTCGCGTGAATAGGTAGATTTTAATCGCATTTATCAGATCGTCTTTGGGTCGGGTGCAATGTCTGAGGGAAGGTCGTATAATCGCTGAACTTTGCATTTTGTGGGCTTTAATGGAAACTCAGCGTTAAGCGCAGAAGGGGTGGTTTGAGCGGGGTGATCGAGATTGAGTTCATCTGCTTGAAGCCTGCTGGGAGAATAGATGTTGTGCCTAGCGCTTCTGCACGTAAGAACAGGCACCTGCTTTAGATATAGACGTCGGTTTTGATCTACCATCGCGATGTATCTCAACGTGGTTAAGAAGAATAGTCCATTGAAAAATAGGGCTTTTAGTTTTTTGGATTTTTTTAGGGATCGGGCTTTTTGACTGCATTTATGTATAATCGACGCTCTTTGAAAAGCCGAGCGAATTACTGTGGATAAGGCGCTGCTTGAAATTCGGGCACTGGAATGCGTGCGCGGAGATAAGCAGCTCTTTAGTGAGCTCTCATTTTCACTGGAGGCGGGTTCGTTGCTGCATGTGCATGGCCCTAACGGCAGCGGTAAAACGACGCTGCTGCGCGCCATTGCAGGGCTAGTGTTGCAGGAGTGCGGCGAGATTCGCTGGAATGGTGAATTGGTGACGCAGCAGCAGGATGAGTTTAACCGTGAGCTGCTCTATTTGGGACACCATTATGGGCTCAAGTTTGAGTTGACCGGTTATGAGAATTTAAAGGTGTTCGCCAACCTGAGTGGTTCTGAGACCAGCGAACATGAGGTGGAGGCGGCATTGACGCGCTTTGGTTTGGCGCACTGTGTTGAATTACCAGTGAAGGTGTTGTCGCAAGGGCAGAAACGGCGTGTTGCACTGGCGC
This sequence comes from Gammaproteobacteria bacterium, assembly GCA_026982145.1. Classification (GTDB taxonomy): domain Bacteria; phylum Pseudomonadota; class Gammaproteobacteria; order SZUA-140; family SZUA-140; genus SZUA-76. The sequence goes on from JALSHQ010000393.1 coordinate 21,625, forward strand.
GACTGCTACTGCAGCCATCGAAGTTGTGGATACTGGACGAGCCTTTTGTGGCGCTGGATGTGGCGGCGGTGGAGTTGTTGCTAGAGGTGATTAGGACGCATGTTGCCAGTGGTGGCATGGTGATTTTGACCACTCACCAAGAGGTGGCAGTAGAAGTGGGAAGTTTGCAGCACCTGCACCTTGGCTCTTCGGTGAGGCAGCACTGATGCTAGCGGCATTGAGATGTATGGTGATACGGGATCTAACGCTGGCGATGCGCCACCGTTCAGATGTGTTAACGACGGTGTTCTTTTTTATCATCGTGGTGAGCCTGTTTCCGCTGGGCGTAGGGCCTGATGCGCAGCTCTTAAAAGAGATGGCGGCGGGGGTAGTGTGGGTTGCCGCGCTGTTGGCATCGATGTTGTCGTTAACGCGTCTGTTTGCAGATGATTTCAATGACGGCACGCTGGAACAGCTGTTGTTGGTGCCGCAGCCGTTGGCACTGATTGTATTGGGCAAGGTGCTGGCACACTGGATTATTTCGGGTCTACCGCTGGTGCTGATGTCGCCGCTGCTAGGGTTGCAGTTTGGGCTTGAAGGTGACGAGTTGATTATGTTGATGGTGACCCTGCTGATAGGGACACCCGTGTTGAGTTTACTAGGCGCCATTGGCGCGGCGCTGACATTGGGGTTGCGCGGCGGTGGTGTGTTGGTATCGCTATTGGTGTTACCGCTTTACATTCCTGTGCTGATTTTTGGCGCGGGCGCGGTGACGGCAAGCGCGGCTGGGATGGGAGCCGATGGGCACCTATCATTGATGGGCGCAATATTGTTACTGGCGTTAGCACTTGCGCCATGGGCCTCGGCGGCAGCGCTTAGGATATCGGTGGAATAGCTTTTGTATAAAGCGCTATAGAATTTTAAATTGAGAAGATAAGCATCGTGTTTAACTTGTTTAAATTTGCATCACCCGCGACTTTTTATCCGCTAGCGGGAAGGCTTGCGATGGGGTTTGGCATCGCCTCTGCCATTTTGCTGGCGATCGGGCTCTATATGAGCTTTTTTGTCGCGCCGACAGATTACAAACAAGGCGAAGGGTATCGCATCATGTTTATTCATGTGCCCGCAGCGTGGATGTCGATGCTCATCTATGTGGTGATGGCGTGCTGGGCGGCCGCCGGGATGATCTGGCATACACGCCTCTCTTCGATGATGGCTTCGTCACTCGCACCCACCGGCGCGATGTTCACCTTTATTGCGTTGTGGACGGGCGCGCTGTGGGGCAAACCGATGTGGGGGGCTTGGTGGGTGTGGGATGCACGCCTAACCTCCGAGCTGATTTTACTATTTCTCTATATCGGCTTTATGGCGCTGGAGTCAGCGATTGATGACCCGCGTCGCGCCGCGCGTGCCAGTGGTCTTTTAGCGCTGGTAGGGGTGGTCAATGTGCCCATTATCTATTACTCCGTGCAGTGGTGGAATACGCTCCATCAAGGCAGTTCGATCAAGATTGTTGATGGCGGGGTCGAGAGCAGCATGTCTGAAATAATGGTTTGGACACTGTTGGTGATGACCTTCGCCTGCTGGTTCTACACCATTGCAGTGGCGTTGTGTCGGGTGCGCAGTATCATCCTTGAGCGCGAAGCCAATACATCGTGGGTGAAAGAGTTATTGCAAGGGGCAAAATCATGAGTGAATGGTTCGCCATGGGTGGGCACGGCCTTTATATTTGGGGGTCATATGGCGTGGCGGCTTTGTATATGATTGTTGAAGTGATCCTCGTGGTGCGCCGCAGACGCAGTTTAGTGCAGCGCTTGGGGCGGATGATCCGAATGAAAGCACACGCAGATTTAGAGGTACCGAAATGAAGTCTAGACATAAACGTATGGTGTTTATCGCCGTTGGCCTAGTGGCGTTGGGCGGTGCGGTCGCACTGATTCTGAATGCGCTCAACAGCAACATTAATCACTTTTTCAGCCCGACCGAAGTACACGCCGATGCAGCGCCGAAAGATCGCTCTTTTCGTTTGGGCGGTCTGGTCGAGGTGGGTAGCATTCAGCGTGAAGATGACGGGCTAACCGTACACTTTCGGGTGACCGATAACGCCGAAACCGTGCCGGTGGTCTACACTGGTATCCTGCCTGATCTATTCCGTGAAGGTGAAGGGGTGGTAGCGCAGGGCAAGATCGACAATGAGGGTGTTTTTCATGCAGATGAAGTGTTGGCTAAACATGATGAAACCTACATGCCACCGGAAGTCGCCGAGGCGCTTGAAAAGGCCGAACAGGCAAAACTAGAACAGGCCAAGGCGGCATCAGCCGTTGAGTCCTCGGTCGTTAAGCCGCTCACCCAGCCACAAGAGGGAATATAGATGATACCTGAAATTGGACATTATGCGCTGGTGCTCGCGCTGTCGATGGCACTCATTCAAGCGGTGCTGCCGCTGATTGGTGCGCAGCAAGGGAAAGCGTCGTGGATCGCCGTGGCGCGCCCTGCCGCACAAGGGCAGTTTGCCTTTGTACTGGTCGCTTTTGGCTGCCTGACCTACGCTTTTATTGTGAATGATTTTTCGGTGCAATACGCGGCTAACCATTCCAATTCACAGCTGCCGATTGAATACCGCATCGCAGCTGTCTGGGGGGGGCATGAAGGGTCGCTACTGCTGTGGGCACTGATGCTTGCGAGCTGGACGCTTGCGGTCTCTATTTTAAGCAAAAACCTGCCGGACGAAATGGTGGCGCGTGTGATTGGCGTGCTGGGGCTGATCTCGATCGGCTTTTTACTGTTTTTACTGCTGACCTCTAATCCGTTTGATCGTCTTATACCGGCTGCGATGGATGGGCGGGACCTTAACCCACTGCTGCAAGACCCCGGTTTGATTATTCATCCGCCGATGCTCTACATGGGCTATGTCGGATTCTCTGTCGCTTTTGCCTTTGCGATCGCCGCACTGCTCAGTGGCCGGCTCGATGCTGCCTGGGCGCGCTGGTCTCGTCCGTGGACCACGGCGGCGTGGTGTTTTCTCACCATCGGTATCGCGCTTGGTAGCTGGTGGGCCTATTACGAGCTTGGCTGGGGCGGCTGGTGGTTTTGGGATCCGGTCGAAAATGCTTCGTTTATGCCGTGGTTGGTGGGCACCGCACTGATCCATTCGCTGGCCGTGACTGAAAAACGGGGCAGCTTTAAAAACTGGACCGTACTGTTGGCGATCATTGCCTTCTCGATGAGCCTGCTGGGCACATTCCTTGTACGCTCCGGTGTGTTGACTTCCGTTCACGCTTTCGCGACGGATCCTGATCGAGGTATCTATATTCTTGGCTTTCTTGCGGTGGCGATTGGCGGTTCACTCTTTCTGTATGCGGTGCGCGCACCGAGTGTCAGTAAGGGCGGTGAGTTTTCAATGCTGTCACGTGAAACGCTGTTGCTGAGCAACAACGTACTATTGGTTGTGGCGTGCGGCACTGTGCTGCTCGGTACGCTCTACCCGCTGCTGCTTGATGCACTGGATATGGGCAAAATCTCAGTGGGGCCGCCGTACTTTAACTCCGTATTTGTGCCGCTGATGATGCCGCTGCTCTTTTTGATCGGACTGGCGCCGTTTGTGCGCTGGAAAAAAGCAAGCCTGCCGGAGCTAGCGCGTCTACTGCGCTGGGCTTTTGCTGTTTCACTGGTGGTGGCATTGATACTGCCATTTACGCTCGGCGAATGGCAGGTGATGGTGAGTGTGGGGCTGTTGATGGCCATCTGGATTGTCGCCACAATCATTCTCGGTTTCACCCGCCGTATTCAACGAGGCAACGGCCTGAAAGGGATCTCAATGAGCTACTACGGCATGCAGACAGGGCATCTTGGCATGGCCGTTTTTGTGGTCGGGGTGACACTGATTGGCGGCTACGAGACCGAAAAAGATGTGCGCATGGATATCGGCGACGTCACCACGGTGGGAGGTTACACCTTCCGCTTTGACGGTGTGGTTGATCAGGCCGGGCCTAACTATCAGGCCACACGTGGTTATATTCAGGTGATGAAAGATGGCGACAACGTGATGTTGTTGCACCCTGAGAAGCGTATCTACAACGTGCAGACCATGCCGATGACCGAAGCGGCGATCGACAGCGGTTTTACACGGGATCTTTATGTCTCACTGGGAGAGCCTGTGAGCGGTGGTGCATGGAGTGTGCGCATCTACCACAAGCCGTTTGTGAACTGGATCTGGGGCGGCTGTGCACTCATGGCACTGGGTGGCTTTTTGGCGATGAGTGATCGTCGCTATCGCATCGCATCACGCCAGCGCAAAGAAGCTGAGAAAAAGCGGGTCGTCACGAAAAAAGCGACCAGCGGTAGCGCCACTGATGCACCCGCCGTAGCACGAGAGGCTAAGGTCTAATGGTGCGGTATCTGAAATATCTGGCACCGCTGGCAGTGTTTCTGGTGATGGTGTGGTTTTTAGGGCGCGGGCTTTACCTTAACCCACAAGAGGTGCCTTCACCGCTCGTCGATAAGCCTGCGCCAGTCTTCAGCGTAGAAGATCTGCATCATCCCGGGCAGCAGTTCAACTCTGAACAGATGAAAGGACAGGTGTGGATCTTGAACGTGTGGGCCTCATGGTGCCGTGCCTGTCGTGATGAGCACCCCCTGTTTGTTGAGCTGGGTCGTCAGAATTTCGTGCCCATTGTTGGGCTGAACTACAAAGACCAGCGTGGCGATGCGTTGCAGTGGCTGCGTGCATTGGGTGATCCTTACGTGGCGAGTGCTTACGATGTTGATGGCAAAGTGGGGATGGACTTTGGCGTATACGGTGTGCCGGAAACCTACGTGATCGACCGAGACGGAATCATTCGCTACAAGCACATCGGGCCTGTTACGGCTCATTCGTTAGAGACAAAAGTGGTGTCGTTGGTGAAGGAGTTACAGAAATGAAGCGTGCTTTAGCTTGTTTAATGTTGCTTTCTACGATGATGATTTCACCTTTAGTGCAGGCGAAAGAGGCAGCGTTAATGGCAGCTGACCCTGTATTGGAGAAACGTGTGATGGCGCTGGCGTATGAGCTACGCTGTTTGGTGTGCCAGAACCAGTCACTGGGAGATTCACACTCCGATTTTGCAATTGATCTCCGCAGCGAAATGCGTGAACAGATGAGCCAAGGCAAAAGTGATGAGCAGGTGATTGAGTTTATGGTGCAGCGTTATGGAGACTTCATCCGCTTTCGTCCCCCCGTTAAATCAACCACGCTTCTATTATGGTTCGGCCCGCTGCTGTTATTGATGATCGGAGCCTTAGTGCTGTTTTTCAGTTTGAAGGCACGTAAACGCACGGTTAAAACAACACCGTTGAATGATGAAGAACGCAAACGTGCAGAAGCGTTGTTAGACGACAAATAAGCATTGGGCGATTTGAATAAATTGGCCAATATCAGAGCAACCCGTAGAGAGTAAAGCCGCTAAGGCTGATGCAGAGGAAATTTAAGGCATGATTATTTTTTGGATTGTGGCAGCGCTGCTGACGCTCGCGGCACTGTTGTTTTTATTACCCCCCCTGCTGCAGTTAGGCAAAAAACAGGACGAGGTGGTGATTGAGCAAGATGCGCTCAATGTTTCTATTTATAAAGACCAGCTAGCAGAGTTGGAGCAAGACCTCCTGAATGATGTGATTACGCAGGATCAATGCGAGCAAGGGAAGCAAGAGTTAGAACATCGCTTATTAGAAGATGTAACAGGTGAAGCGGGCAGTGTTGCAACTAGCGCGGAGGGCAGCAGCAAGATTACCGCCGGCGTTGTCACGGTGGTGGTGATTGCGATGACGGTTTTGCTCTATCTTCAACTCGGCAAACTTGAGCTAGTGGCGCCTGTGGCGGAGAACGATACCATCGCACCTAAAATAGCTCCGGAGATGAGCCAAGATGAGATTGTTGATCAGGTCGCAATGATGGTGAGTCAGCTCTCGGCTCGCCTTGAGAAAGACCCCAGTGATGTGCAAGGGTGGGCAATGCTAGGGCGCTCATATTACGCATTGAGCCGCTATGGCGATGCGGTAGCCGCGTTCGCGAAAGCCGTTTCGATTGTTGATAACGATGCTCAGCTGCTGACAGATTATGCCGACGCAATGGCGATGAGCAGTGGCGAGCAGACACTGGAAGGACGCCCGATGCAGCTGATCATGCGCGCGCTGAACCTTGATCCGCAGAATCAGAAAGCGTTGTGGCTAGCCGGCACCGCAGCTTATGAGCGTGCCGATTTTGAATCCGCCCTGATCTACTGGAAACGGATCTATTCGATGCTGGATCCAAACTCACAAACAGGGCAAACCATGGCGGGTAATATTGCAGAGACTGAGCAGTTGATGCAGGCGCAGCGTGCCAATGCGAATGGCGATAGTGCTGCGGTTACGAGTCCGGCTGCCACACCCGCGACTCAGCCGGCAAAAGTGAGCGGCGTGGTGACATTGTCACAATCACTCGCGGCAGAAGTGTTACCAACGGACACCATTTACATCTTTGCTCGCGCCATGCAGGGGCCGCGTATGCCGCTGGCCATTCTGAAAACCGAAGCGGGCAAGATGCCGATTGAATTTACCCTTGATGATTCGATGGCGATGGATGCATCGATGAACCTCTCCAGCACGACGGAAGTGATGGTGATGGCGCGCATCTCACGCAGCGGAAATGCAACACCTCAAAGCGGTGACCTGCAGGGCGGGGTACAGAACGTGAAGATCGGTGCTTCTGGTATTGAGATTGTGATCGACGAGGTCATTCCTTAGCGATCACGTGGCGCGTCATCTCGTCTGAAACGGAAGGTGGCGCTGCGATGAGGGGGATATGATCTATAGAGCGGTGTGGCTTCCACTGTTGGCGTTGTTACTCACCGCGTGTGAGTTCGGCGAGCATCATAGTGCTGAGTCACTGCCTCGCCTTTCTGCGGGCGATCTTTTTCCCGAGGTGACGCTGCCGGGGTTGGATCGACCCGACCTGCCAATCTCACAGTTGCGGGGAAAGGTGGTGGTGCTTAATGTCTGGGCGACTTGGTGCGCTCCCTGTCGACGCGAGCTGCCAAGCCTACAACGCCTTGGTGAACAGCTGGATCGTGAGCGCTTTGCCGTGCTGGGGCTCTCTGTGGATGATGATAAACATGAGCCGCGTGAATACCTGATCGACCGAAAAATCAAGCTAACAAGCTATATTGATATGGATACATCAATAGTGCGCAGCCTCGGTGTGCAAGGCTACCCCGATACCTATTTGATCGGCGTGGACGGACGCTTGCTGATGAACATTGAGGGTGAACGAGCGTGGGACAGCCCCCAAGTGGTGGCGGCGCTGGAGGCCGCTTACGAGGGAGATACCGCGCTGTTGCAAGGCATCCTGCATCAGGATATGAGAGAATAACGCTGGAATATTGATGAAGGGCAATAACAGGCGAGGGGGCATGGTCATGCGCAGTGAGAATTTTCTGAAAAAGGTGAGCCGTTATGGTGGCAGCGCTGTGCTGCTGTGCAGTATGGCGTTACTGGGTATGCCACAGGCGATGGCGGGCAACCCGGTCAATGGTGGAAAAGTTTACAACCAGCACTGCAAAAAGTGCCACGGTGTTAGTGGCAAGAGCACCTTCCCGGGGGTGGCCGATTTTTCACGTGGCGAGGGGCTGTTAAGAGCGGATAGCGAGCTGCTGAAGAAAATTAGAAATGGCGGCGGGATGATGCCTGCATATCGCGGTATTTTGAAGGATAATGAGATCCTTGACGCGATCACCTACCTGAGAAAACTGCATCGATGAGAGCAAGAGTCACCCTGATTTCGCTGGCATTATCGTCAGCGCTGCTCCTCTCTGCCTGCTCCAGCTCTGATGATGAGACCGCGACCCTGTCGGGCGATGAGTTATCATCCAAGCTAGCGCAGCCTGCCACAAATCCATCGCCATCGCTGACTGGAAAAAACCGTGTGGCACCATCGGAAGCCGAGCCCGCCGTCGGGTCAGTGCGCAGCACGCTACCGCGCGTGCTGGAGTCCTTTGGTGTCGGTGATGGTGTTTTTGTGCGTTCACTGGCGCTAGACCTGCACGACAAAGCGGTTTGGGTGGGCACTTCTGCAGGTGTGCTTGAGATCGATCTTGATAGTTACGACCTACGCGCTACCTATTCACGCAACGATGGCCTCGCCAATGAATATGTCTTTAGCATCATGGTCGATCGCCAAGGCAGCAAGTGGTTTGGCACCAATGGCGGCGGCATGACACGTTACCGCAATGGCGAGTGGAAAACATTTTTTCCGATGCATGGGCTGGCAGATTACTGGGTCTACTCTTTTGGTGAATCCAAAGAGGGGGACTTATGGGTGGGCACTTGGGGTGGCGCTAATCAGTTCGACAGTCACAGCGACACCTTTACCGCCACCTATGTGACAGAGCTGGTGAATGAGTGGGTTTACGGCATTGCCAGTGATGACCAAGGGCGCATGTGGCTCGGCACCGAAGGGGGCATTTCGATGTTCGACGGTGAGCGTTGGCACGCATTCACACATGAAGATGGTGTGGGCGCACCCAACACCCGCAGCCTTCCCGTAAGCCAGAACACCGGGCTGGGCACACGTGAGCGCCATGACCTCAGTGTCGCCTCAGAAGGGGAACAGACCTATAACCCCGGTTATGTCTTCTCTGTATATGTGGCTGCAGATGGCCATGTTTGGGCGGGCACATGGGGCGGCGGCGTGAGTTTTTATGATGGGAAAAAATGGCAAAGCCTGACCACGGAAGATGGGCTGGCCGGCAACATCGTCTATAGCATCGCACAGGATAGTGAGGGTGTATTTTGGTTTGGCACCAACCAAGGCCTCTCTCGTTACGATGGCAAAGCGTGGCAGACCTTTGCTAAAGCGGGTGCCAATGGTTTGATCGATGACAATGTTTATGCAGTAATTACGCTACCGACAGGCGAGGTGTGGGTCGGTACACGTGGCGGTGTGACCCGCATCGGTTACGGCGACTAAACGCAGGCCGCATGTTTGTGCTCTGCTTGAAATGAACTGAATAAAAGGTAGAAAACGTGAATCTGAATTTCAAGGCGTTAGCAGTCGTGGTGATCATCATGGGGCTGATGGTGGTGGGTGGATATAAACTGGGCACTCAGCAGGCGAGCAGTGAGTTGGCACTGCAAAAGAGATTGCCAGCCGCCGTGGGTAACAATATGAGTGCAGGTGAATTAAAGCCAGGGGCACAGGTGCCGCTTAACCACCCGCCGATGGAAAGCCCGGCCCCTGCCGCGACACAAACCACAACTTTTCCTCAACCTGCAACCGCCCAAGCTAATCTTACGGGCTTGGGCGGGAGTGCCGGAACGCCTGCGCCGCAGCTTAGCGGGGAGAGTAAATTTGCCCATTTTCGCGTCGGTAACCGCAATGTAAAAGGGCTGGCGATTGATGGCCACTATGTCTGGATCGGCACCTCAGGCGGTGTGATTCGTTACAACACCCTTGATGACAAATATGATGTGTATGATAACCGCATCGAAGGGTTGCTCTCTAACGGTGTTTTTCATGTGAGCCGGATTGATAACAAACTCGCCGTGGGCACCTATGGCGGTGGTCTTTCAGTGATGGATATCGATACCAGTGTCTGGACAAACTACAACATTCCCATCGGGCTTGCTGATCAGTTTGTTTACGACATGCAAAAAACCAGCAATGGTGACATTTGGATCGCCACTTGGTCTGGCGCAAACCGCATCCGCGGAGGAGACCTAGACGACCACTCAAAGTGGGACATGTTCACCGTTGAAAATACCAACGGTGGCATTCCAAACCCGTGGGTATACGGGGTTGAAGAGGGGCTGAATGGTGACATCTGGCTCGCGACCGAAGAGGGGCTGGCACTCTTCCGCGGAGGAAAATGGGAGAATTGGCAGCATAAAGATGGCCTAGGTGCACCGATCGAAATCGTACGTGATGCGATCACTTCAAGAAACGACCCTGCAAAGTCATCCCAACATCACGCCCGCCAAAAAAGCGAACAGGGGTTGGAAGATGTTGATATCGCCTATAACCCAAACTACATCATCTCACTTGCGGTCGATAGCGACGGCATTGTCTGGGCGGGCACTTGGGGGGGCGGGCTGGCGCGTTTTGATGGTGAAAACTGGCTCAATTACACCACTGCGGATGGCCTGCCGGGGAACCACATCTTCATGCTGCATATCGATATCGACGGCCAACTCTGGATCGGCACCAGCAAAGGGCTCGCACGCTTTAAAAAAGAAGGTGAAGGTTTTGATGTGATGACCACGCTCGATGGCCTCTATGCCAACAATGTTTTCTCAATGGCGAAGGGGGAAGATGGCACCATGTGGGTCGGTAGCTTTGGTGGCGTTGCTAAACTGAATGCCCCGCTCTAGCTGCTGTTTTCACTGTTAAGAAAAGTGAATTTTGTCGTGGCTCAATGAGTGGGCAGTTACCATTAGGGTGACAGCGGCATCGAAAACAGTTTTATAGGACGCTGATTTTCTTGATTTAAACAGTCGGGAATTAACCCTTTGTTTGACCTTGTGTAGTAATTTTCCTACTATCAAAGCATGAGGCTACTTGGAACTGTGCGTTGAAAAGCTTGGGCACGCGCATCGCGGTTGTCATCTCTTCTGTATTAGTTGTCCTTCTGTTGATTGTCGCTTTTTCTGTGGATCATCAACTCACTCGCTCGATGAAGAACGAGGATATCACTCAAATAAAAACACATGCCCGCACCATGCTGGCCAGCCTGCAAACGTTGATGTTAAGTGGCCAAGGGGTGCTGGCGCGCGAGTGGCTTGAGCGAATGCGCGGTGAGTCCGGGGTGGTTGAAATAGCGATACTGCGTAAAGATGGGCGGGAAGCCTTTACCGATACCACCACCATTGATGCGGTAAACCTTTTTTTGCAGCAGCCCCGGTTTAGTCGCCAGCCAGTGGAGCCCAAGTATCAACCACAAAATCAGGAATCCACCCATGTGAGCAACGCCCTCGCGGGCGGTGTCGTTGTGGCTGATGATCAGCCACAACAGGTGGTGATTTATATGCCGATCAAGGCGAAGCTGGAGTGCCTCACTTGTCACGGTTATGACACTTCCCAAATGCGTGGGGTGCTCAAACTTGCCGTTTCGACTGAACAAGCGAGCAAGCGCATTCAGGCGATGCGCTTTAATCTATGGGGGATGTCGACGCTGGTGGTGTTGATGCTGGCACTGGCGCTCTGGATCTCACTTCGCCAGAGCGTCGTGCGCCCTATTGCAGCCCTGCGGGATGCCTTGTGGCAAGCGGGCAAAGGCGACCGTAACATTAAGCTGGCGGTGAACCGGCGTGATGAAATTGGTGAACTCAGCGCAGTGTTTAACCGTATGCAGCAACAGCTCAGCGCAACGGAGGCACGCATTGGGGCGGTGATGACGAGCGTGATCGAGCCAATTGTCATCATCGATGATCATGGTTTGATTGAACAGGTGAATCCCGCGCTCGAGCAAACTTTTGGTTATCGAGAGAATGAGCTGATCGGGCGCAGCGTTTCGGTGTTGATGTCAGCAGGTGATCGTCCCGAGCATGAGCGAGCGATTGAACAGTACCTGTTAAAAGGGCGGGGTAGCGCGAGTGAGCGCAGCCGAGAAATTGAATGTTTGCGTCACGATGGCACGCTTTTTTCTGCTGAGATTACGATCAGTGAAATGCATGTCGATGACAGTTGCCGTTTTATCTGCATCGTGCGCGATATTTCTGAGCGCAAAGCGTACCTTGATGCGATTGAATATCAGGCGCTGCATGATGTGCTAACCGGGCTGCCTAATCGCGTATTGCTGCTGGACCGGTTGCGTCAGAGCGCGCGCGGTGCCTCGCGTACCCAGCAGCCATTAGCGTTATTGGTGATTGACCTCGATCACTTTAAACAGGTGAACGACACCCTTGGCCACCACAATGGCGACATCATTCTAAAGCTTGCCGCCGAGCGGATGAATACCGTGTTGCGCAGTTCAGATACGGTGGCTCGATTGGGTGGGGATGAATTCGCAATATTACTGCCCGCCACTGATCGGGCGCAGGCGGAACAGATCGCCGAAAAATTACGCGCCGTGCTGGAGCAGCCCTGTGAGCTTGAAGGGCACACTTTTTACGTCGGTGCCAGTGTCGGCATTGCCATGTACCCAGAACATGGCGTCGATGATGTGAGTTTAATGCAGCATGCTGATGTTGCCATGTATGTTGCGAAGCGGGCAAAAAGTGGCCACGCCGTTTATCAAGAGGGGCAGCGTCATGGCAGCCTGCCGCAACTCTCATTGATGAATGAGCTGCGCGCCGCGGTCGATAACAATGAACTGCGGCTCTGCTATCAGCCGGTGATCAATCTAAAATCAGGCAGTATCAGCGGTGTTGAGGCGCTGGTGCGCTGGCAGCACCCCACAAAAGGGTTGCTCTACCCCAATGCGTTTATCCCGCTTGCGGAGCAGACGGGGCTGATTGGCCCGCTAACGCTGTGGGTGTTTGAGCAGGCGATGTTGCAGAGCAGTGAGTGGGAGTCATTGGGGCTGGAGCTGCGTGTTTCGGTTAATCTCTCGGCGCGCAGCCTACATGATGCGAGATTTCCGGGTCAGTTGACTCAACTGATCGATTCGGCGGGCATTCAGGCTGAGCGTCTGCGCCTAGAAATTACTGAGAGTGCCATTATCACCGATCCAGAATATACCGCCAACATGCTCAATAATCTGAGCAAGATGGGGGTTCGTATTTCGATTGACGACTTTGGCACCGGCTACTCATCGCTCGCTTATCTAAAACAGCTGCCGGTCGATGAGATCAAAATAGACCGCTCGTTCGTGACCCACATGCTGGAAGATGAGAGCGATGAAGTGATTGTCCGCTCAACGATTGACCTCGCTCATAACATCGGCATGAAAGTGGTCGCGGAAGGGATCGAGCAACAAGCGGTTTACGACCGGCTGGTAGCACTCGGTTGTGATGCCGCGCAGGGGTTTCACATGGGACGTCCCCTCTCTCCTGCTGCATTTTTAACTTGGTTAAAATCATCCCCGTGGGGGGTGAGATAAAGCATCCTTGCGAAGGGGGCAGTAAGCGCTGCCCAAAGCTGAGGTAATCCCATAAAATAGCGCCTTCTGAAATCATCTAAAACAGCAGAGGCCACTTGAGTGGAGACGCAACAACTGATCGCGCTGGACAATCAGCATGTTTGGCACGCCTATAGCGCCATCGGTGCTGATCTGCCCATCTTTCCTGTAGCCTCTGCAAATGGGGTGCACCTCAAACTTGCTGATGGCCGTGAATTGATCGACGGTATGTCGTCGTGGTGGTCGGCAATTCACGGTTATAACCATCCGGTGATGAATGCAGCACTGCGGGCACAGATCGAAAAAATGTCGCATGTGATGTTTGGCGGGCTGACCCACGAGCCCGCCGTTGAACTCGCCACGCGCTTGGTTGAATTAACCCCCGCCCCGCTACAGACCGTCTTTTTTTCTGACTCCGGTTCGGTGGCGGTTGAAGTGGCGATGAAGATGGCGATTCAATACTGGCATGCCAAAGGGCAACCCACTAAGCAGCGTTTTCTCACGTTACGCAACGGCTATCACGGCGATACCTTTGGTGCGATGTCGGTGTGTGACCCGGTGACGGGCATGCACTCACTGTTTAGTGAGGTGCTCGCTCAGCAATATTTTGTCGATGCACCCACTTGCCGTTTTGGTGAGATGAGTGGTGGTGATGAGATCGAACCCCTTAAACAGCAGCTCGAACAACATGGTGCTCAGATCGCAGCGGTCATTTTAGAACCCATCGTTCAAGCAACGGGGGGGATGAACTTCTACTCGGCCGACTACCTGCGGCGCGTGCGAGCATTGTGTGATGAATTTAATGTGCTATTGATTTGCGATGAGATCGCCACCGGCTTTGGCCGCACCGGCAAGCTGTTTGCCTGTGAACATGCGGGCATCTCACCGGATATTATGTGTTTGGGAAAAGCGTTGACCGGTGGGTATCTCACCCTTGCCGCGACACTGACGACTGAAAAAGTCAGCGGCACGATTAGCCAGAGTGAACCGGGGCTGTTTATGCACGGCCCCACTTTTATGGCGAACCCGCTAGCGTGCAGCGCCGCACTGGCCAGCCTCAAGTTACTGACAGAATCGGATTGGTCAGCTAACGTTTTACGCATTGAGTTGGGGCTGAAGAGCGGCCTTGCACCTTGTTGCGAACTCGCTGCGGTGGCCGATGTGCGTGTGCTGGGTGGGATTGGTGTGGTTGAGCTAAACGAGCCGGTCGAGATGAAAACGATCCAGCCACTGTTTGTCGAGCATGGGGTGTGGGTGCGGCCGTTTGGCAGGCTGGTCTATCTGATGCCGCCTTATGTGATCTCGGATGAGGATTTGGTTGAGTTGTCGGCAGCGGTGGTGAGGGTGGTTGAATCGTTGTAGCCTCTTTGATCGGCTCTCGAAAATTGCGCAATAATGCGCAAGAAACATAAAATACAGTTGCGCATTTACATGGAAAATTTGCTTTTGATGTTGTTAAGCTAGGTGATACTAGGTGGCGCGGGCCTTACCTCGGCGCTGAATATGCCCGGCATTAACCAATTCTCGCAAGCGCAGTTTTAACGTATTCTTGTTGCCAGCGGTCATCTTAGCCATCTGTGCAATGGTTAAGCGCTCATGCTGCTGGAGCAGCGCTAAGATGCTAACGGATAGCAGTGGTAGTTCCACGTTACTTATCGTTTTTTTCTGCTCTACTTTCATGGCGAGGTTAGTTTTCTGTTTTTTCAAGCAGCGTAGAAAAAGCCCAGCTAGGGTTCCCAGTCTGGAGAATCCTCTTTTAATGTTGTTTGTATCTCGCCAATCTTTGGGCTTTCCTTTTCCACCCAAAACAGCGTCGGATTATTTTACACTTTTGCCGTGCCGCTCGCCCTAATATAACTAATTGAATGTGTTAAATAAGTACTCGCTGGCGTGGTATTTGCATTATCTTTGTCGGGGTAATGAATCGTCTCTTGCTTATATTCAGGTTAAGAAATAGGCCGTCGCGAACAGTTTCGTATTTTATTTGGGGGGAGTATCGTTGCGGTTAAGTTAACTCGGGTTTATCTGTCTGTGCTGGGGTTGAGCGCTCTGTTGTTGGTGGGTTGTGGCGGTGGCGGTGATGGTTCACCTTCTGAGGGTAATAATTTAACAACGGCGGCCATACAGACAATCCTCCTCTCTATTTTTCAGGAGGCGGACGTGGTGGTTGGCCAGACCGATTTTACCAGCGGGGATGCAAACCAGGGCGGCACTGCCCCCGCAGCCAATACCATTAATGCACCCTACGGTAATCCCGGTGCCAATAACGGGGTGCTCTATCTGCCTGATTATGGTAATGAGCGCTTGTTGGGTTATAACGCCATTCCCTCAGTCAACAATATGAATGCTGATTTTGTACTGGGTCAAGTAGATTTTACCAGTGACGTGAACGGGGTGAGTGCGACAGCGTTTAATGGCACTCAAACGGTATTTTTGACCAGGGCAAGATGTTCGTGGTCGCATGTGGATGAAAAAGGGTACACTCTGCGGTCAATCGTCGCGGGTGATCGGATCCGCCGCAAACCCCTCGTCCACCCCCAGCGCAACCGGCCTGAAAACATCCACCTTGCGGAAGAACTGATCGACAATATAGATGCGCCCATCTTCATCAACATCGATGCCGGAGGGGAGCATGTAGCTGCCGGGGATGCCGGACTGGCCGCGTTGCCCCATAAACATCAGTAGCTCACCTTTGTTGTTAAAAATTTGTATGTTGCCAAAGGCGCTGTCGACGACGTAGATGTTGCCTGCGGCATCGGTGGCGATCCCTTTCGGGCGTGAGAACTGGCCGGGGTAGCGGCCGATAGCACCGAAGGAAAATTTAAAACTATCGTCACTGTTAAAAGCTTGTACGCGGAAGTTGCCGCCATCAACCACATACCAGTTGCCGTCTTGGTGGGTGGCGATCTGAAGTGGCAAATTGAATTCATTCTCTTTAGTGCCGCGCTGGCCGATGGTTTTGATCACCTCCCCTGTTGCGAGGTCAAACACGACAATATTATGGGTGTTACTCTCAACGCCGCCAGTATCCACCACATAAAGGCGCGTGCCGTCACTGCTGACGGTGAGATCCGTAGGGCGGGTGAAAACCTCCCGGCTGCCCATGCGGCGTATAAACTCGCCGTTGGCGTCATACTCCATGATGCGCAGGGCGCTGATATCAGCCACGAAAATATGACCATTGGCCGCGACATCGATCCCCAGCGGTTTGCTGAGTAGCCCCGGTTTGGTGGTGCCGATCAGACGGAATTTTTTGCCAGGGATATCAAACAGCACGACGGCACGTTGCACGGAGTCGCTAACATAGACCTTACCCTGATGCACGGCAACATCAAACGGTTTGACCATGCCGCGGGTTGGGCGCGCCTCACCGGTGGCAAACAGGCGAAATTTGTCTCGGCCGCTGAGCGCTTCGATATCATCGTTGTAGAGCAGGGTGCGTTCAAAGATGAAGCGGGGGTCAGCCGGCGCAGGGGGATAAACCGGCGGCTCAAAAGGGACGGCAGGTTTGGGTGTCGTGGTGCAACCCACTAGCAAGAGCAGCGACAGTGCGGTGATGAGCGTTGTGATGCGCAAGCGGGTTGCGCCTCTTATTTGATATGGCATGTTTCACACAACCGGTCGGCGCGGTCGCGCAGCAACACCTGAATATCCGGGTTGTGTACGTTATGGCAGGAGGCGCACTCAACCCTTTCGTCATAGAGCTTGACCCCGTTGTCGAAACCGTAGGGGCTGTCGGGTTGCCTGAAATCGAGATCTTTGGAGCTCAGCCCGGCGTAGCGCATTGAAATGGGGTGGTCGTTGGTGAGATCGGTGCCGATGTGTTTGATCGCAATGTTATGTGCGACACGCCCGTTGTGGCATTTGCCGCAGCTCATGGTGTCGTTAGCACCGTTGATGCTGAGGTGCATCGCGGCATCTTCGCTGCTGCGCCAGCCATTGGGGCGGAAGACCGTCATATCGACCCCCATCGTGCCGTCGTGGCATGAGAGGCATAGCAGGCTGATGGGGCTGGGGGCGTATACCTTATTATCGAGCGTGCGACTGTCGTAGAGGTCGTAACTGTGTTCAGTGGCCGGGCGAAAACGGTTCCACCCTTCAATGCCGCCAAAAGGGGTGGAGTCTGCGCCATCTTGTTCGGGCGGAATATGGCAATAGACGCACGACGAGCCGTAATCGGAAAAGGCGAGCCCGGCCATGGCAGCAACGCCGACGCGCTGATTCAAACCGGTAAAATCATGCTTGGTACCGAGGATGGTGTTGGTGCCTTCGGCAGCACTTGCAGGCAGCGACACAGTGCATCCCAACAAGAGGATGGCGAGCAGATGAATAAATTGGCTAAGTCGCTGTTTCACGTAATTTATATCCTTGAGCGGCTGTGGTGACAGAGTTTCAGGCTGCTCAGGATCCCCCGGTTGCACTACGTTTATTATGCAGTCTCCGCTGCTTACTCTATTGAATAAGAATAAAGCTATCATTGGCGTGGCGCAACTATTTGTTTTGCGTCACAATACAGGGCTATGAAAGGACAGAAATTTTACAAGGTTTACTCACGATTATTGGCAGGGGCATTGATTTCACTGCTGCTTTCATCGCAGGCTGCTCAGGCGATGCCGGGCATGACGGCAGCTGAGGCAACGGGCGAGGCGCGCCCCTCGGTAGCCGAGGCAGCGGTGTTTGCGGATTACGAGCCGATTTATCGCCAGCATTGCGCGGTCTGCCATGGCGATAAAGGGGATGGCAAGAGTCGCGCCCAACACGGG